>JBDTUW010000272.1:0-6078 GCA_040007555.1 Acidobacteriota bacterium
AATCGCAACGGCGAGGATGGCAAGCAATTGATTTCTCGAAGAGCCTTTGCTGGTCGAGGCGACACTTCGCGTCTGACTCTTCCCTTTTCTCGACCGGGCTTGATTGCGTCTACTATGAGGCAAGCGAATTCCTCCTAATAAATGATTACCATGGCAGTAAGCTTTTAAAGCCTTTCCGGTCTCGAGTCAACCATTCCGATTTTGCATTTCGGATTTTTGGACTTGGGATCGCGAAACAACAATGGAGCGGCGTTTCAGAGCTGTTACGCCCGCCTGCCTCCGTGCCAATGGTCTAAATCGAAAATCAAAACTCCAAACTCATCTGACTTGGGTGCAAAGTTAAGGTACAATTACCGTTTCTGATTTTGACGCTGGGGGAGGTTCATGAATTCGGGTAAGAAGTTCCGCGCGGTGGTCGCTGGTGCAACTGGCTACTCCGGCCGCGATCTGATCAAACTACTGCTGGCGCACCCGCAGATCGAACTTGCCGGGGTCTTTGCTTCTCCAGCGAGCGCAGAGACGCCGCTTGCTGAGATTCATCCTCAGCTGACAGGAATGACTCACCTTGTCTGTCGCGGATACGACGAAGCCCGCCTGCGAGCAATCGAACCCGATGTGGTCTTCCTGGCGACTCCGAATGAGTTTTCGCACGAGGTCGTTCCTTCGATTCTTGCCTTCGCCCAAATTGTCATCGACGTTTCGGGCGCCTATCGCCTGCGCGACGTAAGCCTCTACCCAAAGTACTATGGCTTTGAGCACACACATCCCGATTTGGTCGCCCAGGCAGTCTATGGGTTGACGGAATTCGCTCGCGAAGAGCTGAAGGGAGCGAGGCTCATCGCAAATCCCGGCTGCTATCCTACGTCCCTGCTGATTCCAGTGCGCCCGCTGCTCGATGCAGGAGTCCTCCTCGAGGAGCAGACCATCATCTGCGATTCAAAATCCGGAGTGACGGGCGCCGGCAAGGCGCCGAACTCGATCACACATTTTTCAGAGGTTACCGAGAGCCTGCGGGCATACAATCTCTTCGCCCATCGTCATGCGCCGGAAATGGCTCAGGGTTTGGACCTTCCCAATCGGGCAAGCCATCTGGTTTTCACTCCTCACCTGCTTCCCATCAATCGCGGAATTCTCTCGACGATCTACGTCGAATTGAATCGTGGCGTCAGGAGGGAGGACGTTTTGGCAGTTTGGCGAGAAAGATTTTCGACGAGCCCGTTTGTACGAATCTTCGGGGACGAACAACTGCCCGAGATCAAGTTCGTTGCCAACACGCCGTTCGTTGACATCGGTCTCGAGGTCGATCCCGATTCAGGGCGCGCAATTATCGTCTCGGCAATCGATAACCTGCTCAAGGGAGCCGCGAGTCAGGCATTGCAGAACGCGAATCTCGCCCTTGGATTGGACGAACGAGCCGGAATGACTGCGAGTTTCCAGGCATGAGCAGAGTAGTCATCAAGTTGGGTGGAAGCGCCCTCACGGATGCAACGGTGCGGCAAGCTCTGATCCTGCAAATCGCCGAATTGACCCGCGACGCGACCGATCTCATCGTCGTCCATGGAGGCGGCAGCCAGATCGCTTCGATGCTTGGCCGGCTGCAGATCACCTCACATTTTCACGACGGGCTTCGGATCACCGATCGGGAGACGCGTGACGTCGCGCAGATGGTGCTCGCGGGAAAGATCGGCAAGGACCTCGTGGCTGAATTGGGACGCGAAGGCGTTCGTTCCGTCAGCCTCGCTGGAGGCGATGGTTTGAGCTTCCTCGCCGAACGTCTGACCGCCGAGGATGGCGCAGACCTCGGCTATGTCGGTCGCATCGCCGACATTGACTCGAGGCTTGTTGATGCACTGACGGGCGTCGGGATGATTCCGATCATCGCCTGCCTCGCGCTTGGGTCGAGCGACTGGGAATATTACAACGTCAACGGTGATCAGATGGCGGCGGCTGTGGCGAGAGGATGCCGAGCCTCGCAGCTCGTCTTCGTGACAGATGTCGGCGCTGTCCGCGATGAGAACGGTCACGATCTCGCCTCACTGGATGCAGAGAGGATCAATGCATTGCTTGACTCAGGCGTCGCGAGTGGCGGGATGCGTCCGAAGTTGCGCGCCTGTCTTGAGGCGCTTAACTCCGGAGTAGAACGCATCAGCATCGTCGGCGGGAGCGTGCCTCAGTGCCTGAGCAGGTCCGTGGCAGGCGAAACTCTGGGGACTGTAATTTCGGCAGAAGGCAAGTCAGAACTCGAGCGGCAACCGGTTTCAGAAGTAGCTTCGGACTGACGGATTGGTGGTCAGCAAACAACTGGAGGGATTGGGAAGCGAAGATGGAAGTACAAGCGAGATTAGAGAATCGTGAGAATAGTGGCCTGAGCCTCGATGCAGTTCGAGACCTCGAAGGAAAGTATCTGCTCCAGACGTATGCGCGCTCACCCGTGCTCTTCGTCCGCGGCAAGGGCAGCACGCTTTATGATGATAAGGGCAAGGCCTACCTCGATTTCATATCCGGCATTGGAGTCAATGTTCTTGGATACGATCATCCGCGCATCCGTCGTGTTCTCCGCGAGGGCGCGAAGCTGATGCACACATCGAATCTCTTCTACCATCCCTATCAGGGTGCGCTGGCCGAACGGCTGGCGCAGGCCTCGGGCATGTCGAGGGTATTTTTCGGCAATACGGGCAGCGAATCTATTGAAGGTGCGCTGAAGCTCGCGCGGGCGTGGCAGAGGAGGCATGGACGTCAGGACAAGACTGAATTTGTTGCACTGCAGAACTCATTTCACGGCCGCACAATGGGTGCGCTGTCGATCACTGCGCAGAAGAAATATCGCGACCCGTTCGAACCCCTCGTTCCAGGCGTGAGGTTTATCGATCCGGAGGACTCGGTTAATGACTTTGCGGCAGCCCGCGAAGCGGTTAATGATCGGACAGCTGCGGTCGTTATCGAGACGATTCAGGGTGAGTCGGGTGTTCGGCCGATCGATGGAGCGTTTCTTGCGGCGATTCGCGAGGCATGCGATCGCGTCGACGCGCTGCTGATCCTGGACGAGGTTCAGTGCGGATTGGGCCGCACCGGAAAGACTTTTGCGTTTGAACACACGCTGGCACGGCCTGATATTCTTTGCGTTGCGAAGCCGCTCGGCCTTGGCATTCCACTTGGGGCATTTCTCGCGGCGGAGCGAGCAATCGATGGGCTGACGCCAGGAGATCACGGATCGACCTTTGGCGGAGGGCCTCTCGCCTGTCAGCTGAGCCTCGAGTTCCTCGAGATGCTGGACGAGGGTGACCTCATGACACGCGTCAATGAGGTTGGGGGCTTTTTCAAGCGTCAACTCGAGAAAGTGCGCCGTCGGCACCCGCGATTGATTTCCGAGGTCCGTGGTGTCGGTCTGATTCTCGGGATGGAGTTGAGTTTTTCGGGTAAGAGTGTCGCCGCGAAGATGCTCGAGCGTGGTTTTATCATGAATTGCACTCACGATACGGTGCTGAGGTTTCTACCACCCTATATTGTTAAGAAGTCTGAAGTGAAGTCGATGGTCGCCGCGCTCGAGGAGACAGTTGTCGAACAGGCCGCGATCGCGATGGAGACCCTGGGAAATAAGTAGGATTTTCATGAACAAACCGAAGGTGGGATCAGTCCCCGAGGACAAAGATGGTACACATGGAGATTCGGCGAGCAGTAATATCTGACGGTTTACGAATACACGAATTGGTCAACCACTTTGCGAGTCAGGAGTTGATGCTTCCGCGCCAATTGCTGAGCGTTTACGAGAACATTCGCGACTTTCACGTGGCCGAAGCTCATGGACGTGTGATTGGCTGCTCCGCGCTGCACTTCACCTGGGGCGATATGGCGGAGGTGCGCTCGCTTGCCGTCGACCCGGAAGCGGGCAAACGCGGTGTTGGGCGAGCGCTGGTCCAGGCCAATATCGCTGAGGCCCGTGAGCACAACCTCGTGCAGGTCTACGCGTTCACCTACGTCACCGACTTTTTCTCCAAACTCGGATTTCGGGTCGTCGCCCACGAATCGATGCCGCGAAAGGTGTGGATGGACTGTGTGAATTGCCATAAGTTCAATTGCTGTGATGAGGTGGCAATGGTCCTCGATCTCGTCGACGGGGCAAAACCCGAGCCTTTCGACATCAGTCAAGTGAATGTCCCGACCGTCCGTCCGAATGCACGGAGATAGGAAGCACCTGGGTGGTACGGCCCGACGAGTGACCGGAATTGGACACCTCGAATCCCGGAAGCGGACATAGTCGAGCCAGGCATATCGAGCCCAGACTGAGGAACTTGAATGCCTGCAATCTTTGAAGAAATGACAAGTGATGGCACAGAAATTGGCTAAAAGGGGAAAATGAGTTCTTTGAAGTCTGAGCGGAGAGCGAGCGTGGCCCTGGTCAGCCCGGAAGTAGCCGGTGTTCTTGGGCCGCTCCCGAAGCAAACAACGACACCGCGTGGCTTTCGGGCTGCAACCGTGCGGTGCGGGCTCAAGAAGAGCGGCGCGGACCTGGCGGTGATTTTGTCAGAAAGGCCCGCAATCGCCGCGGCGGTTTTCACGCAGAATCTGGTGCAGGCAGCACCGGTCGTACTCAGCCGGGAACACCTTCGCAATAAACATCATCGGGCAATTCTGGTGAACTCTGGCGGAGCGAACGCGTGTACGGGGGAGCCTGGTCTCCAGGATGCCCGTCGATCGGCGCTTGTGCTTGCCCGCTTTCTCGGCTGCGACGAGCGCGAAGTCCTCCTCGCGTCAACCGGTGTCATTGGATCACGGTTGGATATGACGAAGCTTGAGAGCGGCATCACCGAGGCGGCGGCACTACTGGAACGCGATTCGTTCCCCCGCGTCGCCGAGGCGATCATGACTACCGATACGCGACCCAAGCGAGCATTCAAAGAAGTGCGAATTGGTGGACGGAGAGTCATGATATCCGGAGTTGCCAAGGGTTCTGGCATGATCCATCCGAACATGGCGACTCTGCTCTCATTCATCTTGACCGATGCGGAAATAGCCAAACCAGCGCTTCAGGCGGCATTGAAATACGCAGTGGATCGAAGCTTTAACCGAGTATCAGTCGACGGAGATACGTCAACCAATGATACGTTACTGGTGCTTGCCAACGGCGCTGCTGAAAATCGACGGCTGGTTTCAACCACGGATCCGGATTTCACCAGATTCCGGGATGCGCTGACGGCGGTGGCAGAGGCGCTCGCAATTCAGGTTGCCCGCGATGGCGAGGGCGCGCGAAAGCTCATTACAATCGAAGTTCGGCGTGCTCCAACGCTACGCGATGCCCAGCGAATAGCCGAAACCATCGCGACCAGCCCGCTCGTTAAGACGGCTATTGCCGGCGGCGATGCCAATTGGGGACGCATTCTAGCCGCTGCCGGTCGCAGTGGGGCTCGATTTGATCCAGCCCAGGTCGAGATTAGAATTGGGAATCTGATCGTTGCTCGGCGCGGTCAGGGGCTGTTATTCAGTGAGGAGCACGCGGCCGAGATACTCGCCCGCGATGAGGTCCGAATTCTGGTGGATCTGCATCAAGGCAAAGCTGACACGAAGGAGTGGACCTGCGATCTGACAGAGGACTATATTCGTATCAATGCCGACTATCGATCGTGACCCGCACGCCTTTTTCGGGTCATTTCACTGCACTTAGGGGCGTAGATTCCATTTTTTTTGCAACTGATCAAGCCCGCGTGTCGTAGAAGCTCGCGAGCCCGGAAAAAGCAACCGATTATCGATCTAAGGGAGAGAAGTAGTTATGAGTAACCGCCTGGGGCGTTTCGCCCGCAAGCTTGGAGCGCTGACACTTGCCGGAGTCTGCGCCGCGCCCGCTATCGCACAGACGCCAGTACCCGGACAGGACGCAACACAGGCGCAGAAGCCGCCGATTTCGCGCCCGGTCCCCGAACGGACGGTGGGACTTGAGCCGGGCAAAATCCTTCGCTGGACGCTCCGGGATGCGGTCATTGCCGCACTTGAGAAGAATGTCGATATCGAGATCGAGCGCAAGAATGTGCGGCTTGCGCAGTTTGACATCGACGGTGCTCGGGGTGTCTACGACCACATCACCTC
>JBDTUW010000273.1:0-6065 GCA_040007555.1 Acidobacteriota bacterium
CAGAAGAAGTGATAAATGATTGAAGCAGCCTCGTGAAGTCGGTACTCCGCGAGCGCGTCGCCGACGTCCAGCGCGACCCGATTGAAGCGACTGAGGATCCAACGATCCGCCAGTTCAGGTGGGGCTAACTCAGTCTCCCATTCCAGGTTCTGTCCCGTTCCCATTTCTTCCCCGCAGTTGAGCAGAACGAAACGGGTCGCGTTCCAAATCTTGTTGGCAAAATTGCGTGCGGCTTCGAGCTTTGATTCCTGAAGGGAGATCGGCATTCCAGGTGTTGCCGCAGATGCCAGGGCAAAGCGCGCGGCGTCCGTGCCGTATTTGCGAAAGACAACAAGTGGGTCGATGACATTTCCCTTTGTCTTCGACATCTTTTGCCCCTCGGGGTCGAGCACCAGTCCGTTGATGTAAACCGTTCGAAACGGGACATCACCCATGAATTTGAGTCCCATCATCATCATTCGCGCGACCCAGAAGAAAATGATGTCAGGCCCAGTGATCAAAACACTGGTCGGATAGTAGGTTTTCAGATCTTCGGTGAGCTCGGGCCACCCAAGGGTCGAGAAAGGCCAGAGCGCGGATGAGAACCACGTGTCCAGCACGTCTTCGTCTCGCAGCAGCAGGTCGTCGGGCGAGCCGCCAGTCGCTTCATGACGCAACCGCGCCTCCGCCTCATCCCTGGCGACGACAATCCTGCCGCTTTCCGTGTACCAGGCAGGAATTCGGTGACCCCACCAGAGCTGCCGAGAAATGCACCAATCCTCGATGTTCTCCAACCAGTTGCAATAAGTCTTCGCCATGTTCTCGGGAACAAAACGGGTGCGTCCATCGCGGACCGCGGCAAGTGCTGGCTCGGCGAGCGCCTTCATCCTCATGAACCATTGCGTTGAAATCAGCGGCTCAACGATGACACCACTACGCTGGCAATGACCCACGTTGTGGAGATAGTCTTCAACACTGAGGAGCATTCCTGCCTGGTCAAGGTCCGCCACTACCTGCTCACGCGCTTCGAAGCGATCAAGCCCGCGATATTTGTCGGGCGCGGCGTCGGTAATCCGTGCATCCTTCCCGATCACCGAAATGAACTCGAGGTTGTGTCGTTTTCCGATGGCGAAGTCATTCGGGTCATGCGCGGGTGTGACTTTTACCAGACCCGTGCCGAAATCCTTCTCGACAACGCTGTCGGCGGCAAAACGAAGCTCGCGGCCGACGAGTGGCAGAATGGCTCGTCTGTTCGCCAGCTCCAGATAACGCTCGTCGTCCGGGTTGAATGCGATGGCGGTGTCTCCAAGCATAGTCTCCGGGCGAGTGGTCGCGACCACAACGAATTCACCGTCTTTTGTCCTCAGCAGACCCGATTTCTTCTCCCCCGAATTGGCTTCGGCAAAAGCCTCTGCAAGCCCTTCCGAATTTGCCGAAAACGCTCCACTCACATCTTTGACGGGATAAGCAATGTGGTAGAGCCTTCCCTTGACCGGCTTCATCTCCACCTCAAGGTCAGAGATGGCGGTCTGAAGACCAGGGGACCAGTTGATGAGATACTCTCCGCGGTAAATGAGTCCCTCGTCATATAGGCGCACAAAGACCTCTCTCACTGCGCCCGAGAGTCCATCGTCGAGAGTAAACCGTTCGCGGGTCCAGTCGACCGATTCGCCAAGGACTCGCATCTGCTTCTGTATCTGACCACCCGAATGGTCCTTCCATTCCCAGACCCTTCGAACAAATTCCTCGCGGCCAATCGCCTGACGTGCGATGCCCGCGTGGTCCGTTCCAGGAAGCCATAGGACCCGGTCTCTCGACATTCTGCGCCAACGCGCGAGTACATCCTGCAGCGTATGGTTGAGGGCGTGTCCCATGTGCAGGTATCCCGTTACGTTCGGAGGCGGGATGACCATCGAGAAAACAGGTGCGCCGGCTTCGTCGTTGATTTCCGGGGCGAAGAAACAATTGCTCTCCCAGTAGGGATACCAACGTTCCTCGACGTCCTTCGGCTCGTATGTCTTGGGGATTTCCATAATCGCTGATGGCAAAGCAAGTGAGTGCGTGCACAGCAAATAACCGGCGCGCAAGGAAAATGTCTTCTCGCCGGAGAGTCTGCGAGAAGTCAATCTTTAATGATCGTGATTCTCCGGCGGTTCGTCAATGTCGGAGGTCGACTTTGATAGTGAAGGGGCGTCGTTTGGCAAGATTTCCCGGACACTTCTGACCACTTCGGGTACCGCTCGCTCGATTACCTCACGAATGAGTCGCTCACGTAGCAGCTCCACAAGTCGAGATGCTACTTGTTCAACGAGCATCGGCACCATCGAATTGATCATTTGGTCATCAGGGGTGGCCCCATGTCCGGCAGGGGGCAATCTGACGGGATCGTCCAACTCGAGAATGGAGTCCATCTCGCTATCAACTGCAGATGGGGCTGACGGAAAATGAGATGCGGGTGGTAGCTCAAGCTGGGAAGGGTGCGCGGCAAGGTCTCGCACGGTATCCACCAGAAGTGCGATTGACTCGAACGGTTTGAAGAGAACGGCATCGGCTCCGGCAAGTCGCAGAAGGCTGGGTTCAGTCGAAGAAGGAGCGAGGACGACAACGGGCGTTCGAGCGGTATCAGGCCTGAGGCGAAGGGTCCGCACGAACGCGAGACCATCGCCATCAGGGAGAGAAATATCTGTAAGAATGAGGTCGGGCGGGCGGGACTCAAGCCAGTCTCGCGCTTGGCCTGCGGTGGAGGCGACTAGGACCTCGATAGCCTCATCGGCAAACGCCAGCCGGACCAGTTGTTGAATGGTCGCGCTGTCATCCACGAGGAGGATTAGTTTTCCCACTTGCGACCAGTCGAACTCCACGAGAGCATTGAATAGCTATCCAGGTTCACGTTGTTCGAAATCTATTTAAGGATTCCGAGAAAGCCCTTTTTCTTCTTTCCGTCTTTCTTTCCGTCTTTTTTCTCGTCTTTTTTCTTTTGGCTTTCGCTTGTCGACTGGGAAGAAGTGGCGGCCTGTGTCGTGTCGGGCTGGGCCGGTTTCTTCTCTGACGACGCCGCAGGTGGGGAAGTCGGGGTGGCCTCAGCCGCGGGCTGGTTAGAATTTGAATTCAACACTCGGGCTCGAACGGACCCTGTTGCGCTGTTCACACCGGCGGGTTTCTCGGATACCTTGCTCGCCTCGTCTTTGGCATCACCCTGGGCGGAAATGAGCACGCCATCCTCTGAAATCGTCAGGTCGTTCTTTCCCAGGATGAGCCCGATTCGCCCCATCACACCTGGTCGTTCGGGTGCACCCGCGCTACTCGCTGCCTCGGGGATCGGCCGGCCAAGCTTTTCAAGGTACTCTTTTGCTTTGGGCGCGTATTCGCTATTCGGGATGTCTCGAAGGAGGTCGGTAAAGGCGGTTGTCGCTTCTTCGGGTTGTTCCTGCTCGATTCTCGAGACGCCGAGAAGGAAAAGAGCCTCATCGCGATAGGTAAAATAGGGGTAGTTCTTGACGATTTCAGAGAGGCGCCCCTCGGCTGACTTGTAAGCCTGCCGGCTGTGAAAGTAGAAGCGGGCGACATCAAGCTCGTGCAGGCCGAGGACCTGTTGCACCTGTTGCAGATTCGCTTCGATTTCAGGTTTGAGGTCTGAGGTCTGGCAGCTTTGCAGCGTTGCCTGAAGCTGGAATTCTGCGCGTCGAGCGGGGTCTGCGTCCCGGTTAAACGCATTCATCTGTCGCATGTAGGCATGAGCGATCTTGAGTTTAACCGCGCAGTTCAACTTATGAGTCGGAAAATACTGCGCAAAGTCCTTATAACCGCCAATTGCCTGTTCAAGAGCCGATGAGCCACCTTCGCGATAGAAGGAGTCAGCTATCGCAAGCTTGGCCAGCGGAAGAAATTCACTATCTGGATATGTCGTAATGACGACGTTAAAGAGCAGGCGTGATTCGTCATACCGCCCTTTGCGGAGCTTCTTCATCGCATCCTCATACAGCTCCTTATCACGGCCGGGACGCGCTTCACCGTCGTTGGCGACCTTATCCTTCGCTCCGCCACAACCTGCGAGCGAGATCGCCACCGTCAGAAGACAAATTCCTAAGACATTCCGAGACATAAAAAAACTCCTTATCAGTTCACGCGTAGGCCGTCTGGTTGGCGGCTGCGACAAGAGCCCTCACTGCTGCGGCTGGGTCCGCAGCGCCGAACACGGCAGATCCTGCCACGAGAATCTCAGCGCCGGCGGCGACGACACTCGCGGCGTTCGATGGGCCAATGCCTCCATCTATCTCAACCCGAGCGGAAACTCCGTGAGTATCGAGGGTGGCACGCACGCGCCTCAACTTATCGAACGAGGACTTGATAAACTCTTGCCCGCCAAAGCCGGGGTTGACTGACATAACCAATACGTAGTCGATGCTATCGAGCACTTCTTCGAGGAGGGATACGGGAGTTGCAGGATTGAGGACGACTCCTGCCTGACAGCCCCGTTCCCGAATGATTCCAAGTGTGCGATGCAGATGATATGTCGCTTCAGGGTGAACTGAGATGAGGTTCGCTCCTGCGTGGGCAAACTCTCCAATAAGCTGATCGGGGTTCTCGATCATGAGGTGGACATCGATTGGAAGGGTTGTCGCCTGTCGAACCCACCTCACGATGAAAGGGCCCATGGTCAGATTCGGAACAAAATGGCCATCCATGACATCGACGTGGATGTAAGAAGCGCCAGCCAGTTCTACCTGAGCGAGCTGTTCACCCAGGCGCGTAAAGTCCGCGGATAGAATTGACGGGGCGATCTCAGCCATTTCGGAGTTTCATCCAGTGTTTCAGCGCGCACTCGCCTTTGGTCCCTCGGCGGAAGCACCAAGGCTGACGCTGACACGGACGAGTTGACCAGTCTTGACCGTCGTACCGGGGGCAGGTGATTGGTCACTGACGGCATTTTCCGGGATATTGTCATTGCGGGCGCGACCGCGAATATCCATTCGCAGCCCGTTGTCACCCAACAGAGTCTCAGCTTCCGCTTGAGTCTTCCCAATCACGTTGGGTACCTGAACGGTTCGACCCCGAAGCGCAAAATACATCACCACAGTGGCGCTCAGGCTAAAAGCCGCTACAAGAATACCCATCGTCAGCAACCGCCGCACGATGATCGAGAATGGAAACAACTACGCCAACCTCCAACGCTTCTCGGACTTGGCAGTGTAACATTTGCAACACCGCCTTTCAACGACGCCCCCGATCCAGCTCAGCTCCGTTGGGGCTGATGGCCAGGTTCCTTCACCCACACCTTACGCGGGCCGAACTCCATCGTGAATTGTAGCCAGATTGATGACCTCGAAGGTGCGGGCGCCGCTTGGAGTTTGGACTTTTACTTCGTCGCCCTCCTGTTTGTTGAGGAGGCTTTTGCCGATGGGCGAGGACGTCGAAATCAGACCACGGTCGATGTTTGCTTCTTCAGACGTAACGAGCCGATATGTCACCTCGGTCCCCTGATCGATATCGCGAAGTACGACTGTTGAGCCGTAAGAGGCACGGTCACGAGGAAGCCGACTGACATCGATACTCGAGAGCTTGGCCATCTGTTCCTGCAGCTGGCGAGCTCGGGCGCGAACGAAGTCCTGTCTTTCGCGAGCAGACTTGTACTCGGCATTTTCGGAGAGATCTCCATGAGCAGCAGCAATTCTAAGCGCACGCGGGAGCTCCACATTCAGTTCATGCTCGAGCGCGCGAAGCTCAGCGACTATCTTCTCCTTGCCGGTCAATTCGGGTTGTTCGCTCACAAGTTGTTGACCCTTCGTCTTCACTAAAACTTTTAAAACGCGACTGCCGCAAGCCCGGACACCCGGGATGCGGCAGACATAGAGACGTTATCACAGTTCGGGTCAGTTGTCAGTTGCCAGTTGCAGCCAGTTGTCAGTTGCCAGTTATCGCCAGTTATCCGTTATCCGAAGATCGCGGGCCCAGAGGCCGGCGCCCGCCCGCCCCGAAAGGGGCAGCCATCTTACAGACCAGGGCATCGCCCTGGTCTCGAGTTTGGACATTCTATCCCAACCGCGAAGCGGTGAAAGTCCTCTAGCCCAGTGCGTGAGCGCTGGGTT
>JBDTUW010000274.1:0-6028 GCA_040007555.1 Acidobacteriota bacterium
CGTACTCCACGGCATTTTCGGCCAGGCTCACCGGAAAGCTCGTTGGAATCTGCTCATGCGAAAGTTCGACGCGCAAAACCTTCTTCGATTCCTTATCGATCCAGACCGTTCCCGTATAGCCCGCAACCATTGACTTGCCCGTAATCTTGTCGGTGATGTAACTGGTCGAGTCCACTTTCTTGACGCGAAAATCAAAGACTGCAGTGGCGTAGCCCCTGTACTTCTCGGTCTTGATCTCAGTGAACTGTGCATGCGAGGCAGGCGAGAACAGAGCGCCCAGAAGCAACCCAAACTCGCCGGTCGACGTCGAGCCGCCGAGTTGCTCATAGGTCGTTTTTGCAGCAGCACCGTTTACTTTCAGGAGCTTGAACTTCTCTCCCTCCTTGATGCGGTAGCTCAATTCGATCTCGAGAGTATCGAGCAGCTTCCAGTCGCGGTCCTCAGACGTCTTCTCATAACGACTGACAAGCTGGGTCACTGAGAAATTCGGCAGTTCATCCATGTACTCGAGCGAGTGCCACCTCGCCTGCTCTATTAGCGGCAGCTTCGCGAGAGCCGCCTCGCGTTCCTCCGGCGTCGCGTCCTCCAGCGGATCACGTGCTTCCGCTACCGGCTGCGAAGGGCTCCCCGATGAGGGCGAAGCCGGCGCATTTCCCTGGGGATTGGACGGCGCTTGGGGTGTGGCTTGCTGCAACCGCGGGGCGGCTGTCCGCCGAATCGCTTCGAGAAGAAATGACTTTGCACCCGCCTGACGAAACTCTTCGAGTATTGCGTCATCGAGCTTGAATCCGAGGCCTCGCACCGAGATCTCCTCGGCAAGATCACCCTGCGAACTGCGTCTTTCCGGCCCTTGCTTAAGAGCGGCGAGTATTTCCGCTTTTGTAATGGGAGCTTTCTTTTCCTGTGCCTGAAACGGACTGCCAGTTGCGCAGATTCCAATCAGGATCAGAGCGGCAACGGTGAGCTTGTTGTTCATGGCGATCGTGACGGTGTAAGCGGTTTCTCACTCAATATAATAACCTGATCCGTGTAGGCCTCAAAGCTGTCGTCGTGGCTGACGACGAAGAGCTGTTTGAAGTGCTTGATTCGACCGATCTGTTGCGCGAGGTTCCGGCGCCGTTCTTCGTCAAGATTGGCGGTGGGTTCATCAAAAAATGCCAGATCGATCTCGGATAGTTCTCTCAGAAGCGCGAGGCGGATCGCTAACGCACCCGCCATCTGTTCACCACCGGAGAGAGTCGAGAACGGTCGATCGCGACCGTCCTCCTCGAGCGTGATCTCGTACTCCCGCGACCAGCGCAGCGTCACATCGTGGCGACCAGTGATTTCTCGATAAAGCTGATTTGCCTCGTGCGAAATCGAAAACAGGTAGGCCTCGGTGATGTATGGCGCCGCCTGGACGAGAGTTGTTCGAATGAAGTCCGCCGTCTCGGCAAGCTGGACGAGCTTCGTTCTTTCCGCAATCTGGGAATGCAGATAGGTTCGTACTTCTTCAAGTCGAGCAAGCTGCGTCTCAAGGCGCGCGGTTTCCTCATTCGCATGCTCGAGCTGGGTCGCGAGCTGTGTCCCGCGGCGCTGGATCTCTTCGATCTGAGCACGAACCTGACTGTGGCGTGTGACTTCATAGAGCATGCTCAGCCGGTCGTGCTCGGCAACGGCGAGTGCGAATGCGCTTTCAGTTTGTTCGGTCTCGACGGCGATCTCAGCCGCCTCCTGCTCGCGCCGGTCCGCGTTCACGGCTGCTTGCTCGTTGGCGATAAAGGCTCGATAGTCAGCATCACAACCTGCGCGGCTGGCTTTTGCATCGATCAACTGATCCTCGAGTGTTGAGTGATCACCGAGTTTTCGAGAGAGAGTACCAATGTCGCCGGCGATCCTCCTGGCCTCGACCTCTGCGGCTTCGACGACGACCTTCCACTGGTCAGCGCGGGTGAGCTGATGTTTGATCGAGTCAGCGCGCGCACGCGGATTTGAGAGCGTAGAGAGCTGCTCTTCGGACTCCTTTAACGCTGAGTCGACATCGATAATATCGCGCAGCCGGGCGGCTATTTCCTCCCGTTCGTCGCGCATCAGCTTTCCCTCTTCCTTGATGGCCTCGACCTCCACCCGCAGAGAATCGGCGCGGTTGAAAAGCTGCTCCGCTGCTCGGGCCGCGATCAGTTCCTGCTCCAGCGTGGCTCGTCGTGCCTTCGCCGTCGCCAGTTCCCCGTCATGATCCCTGCTCCCGTAAGCGATTTCGCTCTCGACGACCTGCATCTGTTTCAATTGCTCGCCGATTGAGTCTTCGATGCGTTTCAGGTCGGATCGCAGTTGCGGCAGACGGGCGACGTACGCGCGCGCTTCCTGCGCCTGGCTGAGGTCGAGACTGAGCTGCGCAGACGCGGTCTCCAGCCGCGAAATCTCGTGAGTTCGAGAGTTCAACCCTTCGCGAAAGCGACTATCGAGCGATTCCCCGGGTTTGAGATTCAGGCATTTCTCGGTGAGCAGCGGGCACATACCGCCCCCCTCCAGGCCGTTAACCATTGCGCTGTCGCGTTCCACCTCGGCGCGCAGGCGCGCTAGTTGTGTGGTTAGTAGGTCATGCCTTGCCGCAACCTGGTTCGCCTCAGAGGCCACCAGTGTCAGCGATTCAAGCCCGTCGATGTCGCGGCGCGTCCGATCCTGATCGCTCAGCAGATGCGACATGTCGCGAGCGAGATGTTCCAGCTGTTCGCGTTTCACTTTCAGGCTCTGAAGCGCGAATTCCTGTCGCGCGATATCAGATTCCAGCGTCTTGCGTTCGGCTTCCAGCGGCTGGGCGCGTTCAGCGACTTCACGTTGCGCGATCGCGATGTCATGTTCGCGCGCCAGATCAGAATAGCGCTTACGCATTCTTCCGAGCTCGAGGTCGATCCGGTGAAGCTCTCTCTCCAGGCCCAGGCGCGTACCACGGCTCTCACGCAACGATGCGATCCGAGCCTCAAGCCTCGTCTGCTCGCCAATGTGAACCTGGAGTTGCGCGAGCTCCTGTTCGGCGGACCGTGCTTCATCCAGCAGTCTCTGGTAGTGCTCGCTTCGGGCACGAGTCGCGATCTGCAGGCCTTCGATCGCAACGAGTTCCAGACGGAGCTTGTCTCGAGCGGCACGTTGCTGATCGAGATCGTTCAGTCGCGTGGTGACGCTGAGGTAGGTCTCATAGCCCATTCGAGACGCGGCGACGATCGCGGCTGCAACGCGTGCCTGGCCTGCAGCCTCGCGGATTGATGCGAGCTTGTCGCGCGTCAATCGCAACTTGACGTCGAGTCTTTCGGAACTGCTGCGCTGGAACTCCAGGTCTCGGGAGAGGGCGTCCAGTTTGAGCGCCTCCCGTGTCAGGCTGGATTGTTCGACCTCGACGGCACGAAACTCGGTGGCGAGAGTTTCCCTGCGATGACGGGCAGACTCGAGGTCGCTGCGAGTTTTCTCGTACGCCTTTAGCTCTCCCTCCGCTGCCGCAATGGCCAGTTCGGTTCTCGCCGCTTCCGTCTCGAGATACTTGACGGTCAAGCGCAACCGATCGGATGCGTCGCGGTATTCATCCACTTTCAGCGTGTGATCGAAAACGCTCTTGCGTTCGGCCGGGCGAAGTGCGAAATCGCGTGTGAATGTGCCCTGAGGGACGCCGATTGTGGTGCGAAAGAGAGAGGCGAGATCTGTGCCGGGTTCGACACCAATGTGCTGGCAGAGCCAGGGCAGAACCTGGTTTCGTTGTTCGGCGAGACGAGCCTTTGTCACTACATCCGTGACAAAGTAGCTGCCTGTCGTATCGCGCTGAGCCGAGTATTCCCGTTGATCGAGGTCAGAGATGAAACTGACTGTAACCTGACCCTTTTTTTCGCCACGTTTGACGAAGTCTTCGCGCTTGTAGTCGAGTTGGTCAAAAAGCGCCCACGCGATCGCTTCGAGGATGGTGGTTTTCCCGGATCCATTGGGTCCACAAATGGCAATCAACCCGGGCAGGAAGACCCATTCCGCGTGAGCGTGATTCTTGATATTCCTGAGTTCGACTCTGGTGATCTGCAAGGGAGGCCGAGGAGTGGCTGTGGGGGGCGGAGGCGAGGGCTGCGGAGACATTTGCTCCCCGCACCCATCCCACTCCAACACCCGATGCTAGTGCGCGGCATCTGCCCCGGCATCAGCCTGGTTTTCCTGCTCATGCGGGCCGAGAAGGTGACGCCCTTCATCGCTGCGAGGGTCGATGGTTCTGACGTGTTTGCGACCGCGCATCTCCCAAATAGCGGTAATTCGGCCATCCTTCTGCACTGCATGATAGGAAAGCTCTTCCTGAACCTCAGGCTCGGCTGGGACCTGCTCAACCGCAGCTTCGACATTCACTTCTTCACTCATTGATGATCGCTCCTGATTAATCTTAGGCTGTTTGACGAAAGAACGATTCTGCCACACGGTGCGCGGCCGTGTCTATCTTAGCCGGACGCGTACGCCCAGACGCAGAGGCGGCGGAGGCCTGAATGTGGCACTCCCGACTGCGCTCCTTCCTTAAGGAAGCGCACAACCTAGTATCCGGCCCCGACATTCACCGAGACCGATGCGGACAGCATTCTCCCGTTCACAGTAGCCGCGGAGCACCACTTGGTCGCCATCCTCAAGAAAGCGGCGTGTCTCGCCCGTTGGGAGAGTGATCGGATCGGTGCCGCGCCAGGCAAGCTCGAGAAGACACCCACGCGAATCCTTCGTTGGGCCGGATACCGTTCCACTTGCGAGCAGATCGCCCGGCCTGAGATTGCATCCGTTGCTGGTGTGGTGTGTCAGCATCTGCGCGGGTGTCCAGTACATATCCCGGAAATCGCCACGACTGACCACTTGAGGGTCGATCCCGCGTTCACGCATCTGCTGGCTCTCGATCGTCACTTCAAGGGTCAGGCCAATACCGCCCGCTTCCTGATCAGCTCGTGAAAGCAGATGAGGCAAGGGAGCCGGGTCTCCTGCAGGTCTTGTGAGCGCTGGTGCCCGAAATGGCGCCAACGCCTCCATGGTAACAACCCAGGGCGAGATCGTCGTCGCGAAGCTCTTGGCCAGAAATGGTCCCAGTGGCTGGTATTCCCAGCGCTGGATATCACGAGCCGACCAGTCATTCACCAGACATATGCCGAAGAGATGCAACTCCGCACTATCGATCGGCACTCGTTCACCGAGCTGATTCCCGGAGCCAACGAAGAAGCCAACCTCGAGTTCGTAATCCAGTTGTTTGCACTCACCAAAACGCGGCGGATCGACCTCTTTCCCGATCGTCTGCCCCGATGGTCTGCGTACCGGTTTTCCGCTGGCAACAATCGAGGATGCCCGCCCGTGATAGCCCACCGGCAGATACTTGTAGTTCGGAAGCAATGGCTGATCGGGCCGGAACATGCTTCCAATGTTGAACGCGTGATAGGCCGATGAATAAAAATCGGTGTAATCCCCGATCTCAAGCGGCAAATGCATGTTGACCGAATGGCCCGCAACGAGCGTGAGTTTGCGTTTGGCCGGATCATCGCGCAATTCAGGGTTGTCGAATGCCAGCAGGGAACTGATACGCTCCCGCGCCAGCGCCGACGCCTCCCGCCCCAGCACCGCAAAACGATTCAAAGAACCCCTGGTCAGCGCCTCGGCTATGTCACGATCAAGCGAATCGAGCAATCCGGCATCCTGGCACGCGCGAAGGTCGAGGATCTCATCCCCAATGGCCACGCCGATGCGAGGGCTCGTGTCGCCCCCGCGTCTTGAAAAAACGCCAAACGGCAGATTCTGTATCGGAAAGTCGTGCCCCGCGCGGTTGGCTGATGAGATCCAACTGCGCAGGTCAGGAGAGTGGGTCGGGTTTAACGTGTTCATCGCAGTGAAAGGGAGCGGAGATCCTCAAGGGGTTCCGCGAAGGAGCAGGAGCCGAAGGCGATCGCCGAATGCCTTCGGACGCGCGCGAGATGCTCATTTGTCAGGCGCATCTCATGCCAGGTTACTCCCGTATCGTTGAAGGCGAATTCGGCGCCTTTGGTCTCCTCCAGCAATTCGA
>JBDTUW010000275.1:0-6027 GCA_040007555.1 Acidobacteriota bacterium
CGGCTCTTGCGGGCGACCTTCAGCAGCAACGCGGGAAGAGCGTAGTGATTGCGGGAGAATCTCAGTCGCCGACGGTGCACGCCCTCGCACACGCGATCAATCAGTCGCTCGGGAATGTCGGGACAACCGTCGTCTATGGTGAGCCGATCGAGGCTAGTCCGGTAGATCAATTTGCTTCTTTGACTCAGCTTGTCGGCGATATGAATTCCGAGCGGGTGGAATTGCTGCTGATCATCGGCGGCAACCCCGTCTATGACGCGCCGGCAGATCTCAAATTCGTCGATGCGTTGCGAAAGATCCCGCTCCGCGTTCATCTCGGACTTTACAACGATGAAACGGCCGAACAGTGCCAGTGGCATATTCCCGAGGCCCATTATCTCGAGTCGTGGGGTGATGCCAGGTGCTATGACGGAACGGTTTCAATTGTTCAGCCGATGATCTATCCGCTTTACAGCGGGAAGGCCCCGATCGAGCTTCTGGCCGTGTTGCTGAACAAGGCTGGATTGACTGGTCTCGACCTGCTCAAGGAGCAGTGGAAGACGCAGATGGGAAGCGACGTCGAGCAGAAGTGGCGTCAGGCGCTCCACGATGGTGTCATTGTTGGAAGCGCTCCGGCGCCGGCAACGCCAGCTCTCAACACGTCCTGGGCTGCAGGGTGGAAGGCCGCGGAGGCTGGTCTTGAGATCGTGTTTCGGCCTGATCCAAATATTTTTGATGGACGGTTTGTCAATAATGGCTGGCTTGAGGAATTACCCAAACCGATCACCAAACTGACCTGGGAAAACGCGGCTCTCATGAGTCCGGACACGGCGGTCAGAAAGCTCAACCTCGCATCAGAAGGAAAGCCTTACGAAGCCAACGGAAAGGTCATCGAGATCGAGTCCAAAGGGCGGAAGGTTTTGGCCCCTGTTTGGGTTCTACCGGGACACGCGAATGAATCGATAACCCTCGCCCTTGGATATGGGCGAACTCGAGCGGGTCGAGTGGGTACGGGGATTGGCTACGACGCTTATCGGCTGCGGACTTCCGATGCGCCCTCTTTCGCGACCGGAATCAAGATCACGCTGACCGGGGCGACGATGAGTCTGGCCTCGACCCAGGAGCACTTTTCGCTTGAGGGTTTGGGAGAACGGCAGATCGTTCGCACGGGAACTCTGGAAGAGTACAAGAAGGATCCAGCCTCGATTTTTGGTCACGAGAAGCATGACCCTCCGCCAGATCTCTCGATGTATGCCGACCACCCCTACACCGGATACTCGTGGGGTATGACGATCGACATGAATTCCTGCGTTGGATGCAATGCGTGTGTGATTGCATGCCAGGCGGAGAACAACATCCCGGTCGTTGGCAAGGAGATGGTGCTCAAGAATCGCGAGATGCAGTGGCTGCGGATTGATACCTACTTTCGCGGTTCGATCGACAATCCCGAGACCTACTTCCAGCCCATGCTCTGTCAGCAATGCGAGCAGGCGCCGTGCGAAGTGGTGTGTCCGGTGAATGCGACGGTCCACGATGCAGAGGGGCTGAATGTTCAGGTCTACAACCGCTGCGTCGGTACCCGCTACTGCTCGAACAACTGCCCGTACAAGGTTCGCCGCTTCAATTTCCTCCTCTATAACGATTACGATACGCCGAGCCTGAAGCTGATGCGCAATCCGGAAGTAACGGTCCGTAGTCGCGGCGTCATGGAAAAGTGCACATTCTGCGTGCAGAGAATCATGCACGCCAAGATCGAGTCGGAGAAAGAGAATCGGTTGGTGCGGGACGGTGAGATTGTTACGGCTTGCCAGCAAACGTGCCCGACCGAGGCAATCAGGTTCGGAAACATCAATGATCAGGAAAGCGGAGTTTCGAAGCTCAAGAAGGAGCCGCGCAATTACGGAGTGATCGCTGAACTCAATACCAGGCCGCGTGTCAGCTATCTGGCCGATCTGCGTAATCCGAATGCGGAGCTTGGGGCGACGGTCAAGCGCGAGGAGAGTCAACATGGCTGAAACGTCGAAAGGGATCAAGCCTGTTGAACACCGTCAGAGTCGTCCGGATGAGCTGCCCGTGATCGGGCCTGGATACACCTTCGCGACGATCACCGACAAGATCGCCAGTATCGTCCTGCGAAGGGGATATCCCAGGGGATGGGTGGTGGGGTTCGGCATCTCCTTTCTCTTTCTGACGATCATGCTCAACACCATTGCCGTCCTGCTTCTCAAAGGCATTGGTATCTGGGGTAACAATATCCCGGTTGGTTGGGCCTTCGATATCATCAACTTTGTCTGGTGGATCGGCATTGGCCACGCGGGTACCCTCATCTCCGCGATCCTGCTTCTGTTGCGCCAGCAGTGGCGTACTTCCATCAATCGCTTTGCGGAGGCGATGACACTTTTTGCAGTGGCCTGCGCGGGTATGTTTCCGGCGCTCCACACCGGCCGGCCCTGGGTTGATTACTGGCTCTTTCCCTACCCTAATACGATGGGGATGTGGCCAAACTTTCGTAGTCCGCTGATGTGGGACGTCTTCGCGGTGACGACCTATGCGACGGTGTCGCTGCTGTTCTGGTTCATCGGTCTGGTGCCCGACCTGGCGACTTTGCGCGATCGCGCCACGAAGAAGTGGGTCAAACTCGCTTACGGATTGGCGGCCCTTGGATGGCGCGGTTCGGCCAGGCACTGGCATCGTTACGAGACGGCGTATCTTTTGATGGCCGGCCTTTCTACTCCACTGGTTCTCTCTGTTCACACGATCGTCAGCTTCGACTTTGCGGTTAGCATCATCCCCGGGTGGCATACGACGATTTTCCCGCCTTACTTTGTGGCTGGCGCGATTTATGCGGGCTTCGCAATGGTATTAACTCTCGCGATTCCCATCCGCAAGTTCTACGGCCTCCAGGATTTCATCACGCAGCGTCACCTTCGCAATATGGCAAAGGTCATGCTGGCGACAGGCCTCATCGTCGGCTACGGTTATCTGATGGAACTCTTCATGTCGTGGTACAGCGCCGACACCTATGAAGGGTTCATGATGATGAACCGCATCACCGGCCCGTATTGGTACATGTATGCGCTGCTGATTTTGTGCAATATCGCGGTACCGCAGCTCCTCTGGAGTGGAAAGGTCCGCGACAGCGTGCCAATGCTGTTCGGCATTTCGATGTTCATTAATCTCGGCATGTGGCTGGAACGATTTGTGATCATTGTGACGAGTCTGCACCGAGATGCACTGCCATCCTCCTGGGCGATGTACAAGCCGACCATCTTCGACTTCTCGATGCTCTTTGGAACGGTCGGTCTGTTCCTGACGCTCATCTTCCTCTTCATCCGGTTCCTGCCCTTGATCTCGATCTTCGAGATGCGCACGTTGCTTCCTGAATCAAAGGTCAATGAGGCAGCCCACGGAGAGCATTCGAAGGAGAAGCCAGTCCTGCCGCCCGCAAGCGGTCCACAGGAGACCCTCGCATGAAGACGGAAACCGGGATTTACGGAATTATGGCGGAGTTTGACAATCCAACGGCGATCGTCGCTGCCGCTCACCAGGCGCACCAGCGAGGCTATCGCAAGATGGACGCTTATACGCCCTATCCGATAGAGGAACTGGCAGAGGCGATTGGATTTCACAAGAACGCAATTCCTCAGATCGTGCTTGCTGGAGGGTTGATCGGCGGACTGACGGGGCTTGGGCTGCAGATCTGGACGTCCGCCATCGCGTATCCGCTCAATGTTGGCGGGCGACCGCTCATCAGTTGGCCCTCGTTCATTCCGGTAACATTCGAGATGACGATCCTGCTGGCCGCGTTCGGAGCAGTATTTGGAATGCTGGCGCTCAATGGGTTGCCGATGCCCTACCACCCGGTATTCAATGCACCCCGTTTTGAGCTCGCGTCTCGCACCCACTTCTTTCTCTGTATCGAATCGGACGACCCGAAGTTCGACAGGGTCGCCACGACCGAGTTCCTTCGTGGACTTGGAGCAAACGAGGTGTCCGATGTCGACTACTAGAAATCGGCGGTTGGCATCCGCAATTTTCGTCATCTCTCTCGTCCTCTCTGTTTCGGCGTGTCGCCAGGACATGCACGATCAGCCGAAGCTCAAGACCTATCGCGAGGGCGCCAATCGTTCTCCGGTTGACGGGACGGTTGCTCGCGGCGCGCTGAAGGACGATGGGCTGGTTCCCAAAAAGACCGCCGCGCCAGCCGCGCCAGCCGCTCCAGCTACTGCAACAGCAGCAGCGCCGGCCGGCACCGCGAGTGCAAAGGTGGCCGACGATTTTCCGTTTGCAATCACGGCCGAGGTCCTTTCGCGTGGTCAGAATCGCTTCAATGTGTACTGCGCCCCATGTCATAGCGTTCTCGGCGACGGGAACGGAATGATCGTCCAACGTGGTTTCCGGAGACCACCGTCCTACAATGAGGATCGGCTGCGAAACTCACCGGCGAGCCATTTCTTTGACGTCATGACCAACGGCTTTGGTGCGATGGCAAGCTATAACGACAAACTATCCCCGGAGGACCGCTGGAAAGTGGCTGCCTATATTCGGGCCCTGCAACTGAGTCAGCGGGCGACAGTCGATGACGTGCCCGCGAGTGAACGTGCCAAGTTGGAGGCAGCCGGTTCGGAGACCAAAAGTCCGCAAGCGCATGGAGGGCAGCACTAGAGATGACGCGTACCTCATATAACCCCCCGGCATTCGTGGGTCGCTTTGGTCAACGAGCGCTGATCGTGGGCTTGCTCGGTCTTGCCGTCTGCGGAGTCGGATTTGTTCTGGATCGTGAGCAGTTTTTCCGCGCGTACCTCGTTGGATTCCTGTTCTGGATCGGGATCGCTCTTGGAAGTCTCGGGCTGATGATGGTCCAGTATTTGTCAGGTGGGGCCTGGGGGCTCGTCATCCGCCGGATACTTGAAGCCGCCTCGCGAACGATCTTTCCAATCGGCGTCGTTCTCTTCATCCCCATCATCTTCGGAATGCACGATCTCTATCACTGGACTCATGCCGAGGTGGTCGCGGCGGACCCGATTCTGAAGCACAAGGAGGCCTATCTCAATACCCCATTCTTTCTGGCGAGGACGGCGGGCTATTTCCTCATTTGGGGTCTGCTGTCCATGCTGTTTAGCCGCTGGTCGAAGGAGCATGACGCGTCGGGGAGTCAGCAAGTGCGCCAGCGCCTGTCGAACCTGAGCGGGCCCGGAATCGTGATTTTCTGTTTGACCGTATCGCTCGCGGCGATGGATTGGGCGATGTCGCTCGATCCGCACTGGTATTCAACGATCTACGGCCTGCTCCTTATCGCGGGTCAGGCAATCTCGGCGATGGCGTTTGCGATCATGATGGCGATGATGCTCTCAAAGCACGAGCCGATGTCGGAAGTCTACCGGCCCACTCATTTTCACGATCTGGGCAAACTGCTGCTGGCGTTCATTATGTTGTGGGCATACTTCGCCTTCTCACAGCTGCTGATCATCTGGTCTGCGAATTTGCCAGAAGAAATTCCCTGGTATTTGCGACGGTTCAACAGCGGGTATAGATACGTAGGAATTGCGCTGCTCCTTCTTCATTTCGCCCTCCCCTTTGCCCTCTTGCTTTCGCGTGACCTGAAGCGCAATGCGAGACGCCTCGCGGTAGTCGCAGGTCTGGTCCTGGTCATGCGGGTGGTCGACCTGGTGTGGCTGGTGAGCCCGGCATTCAAGGATAGCCATCTCGCATCGGGCTGGATGTTTGTCGCGGCTCCGATCGGTCTCGGGGGCATCTGGCTGTGGTGGTTTGCCCGCGAGTTACAGGGACGGCCTTTGCTCCCGGTCAACGAGCCGAACTTCGAGGCGCTGCTGGCTGCTGAACAACATTGACGGGTGACGCTCGAGCGTTGTTGTAGAGAGCATAAATCGATGAGAAAAGACGAGAAGAGCCACGGGGCAAAGGAAACGCCGGATATCTCCGAGATCAATAACCCCGATGTTTCCCACGAGGAGAGCGATCTCAACGTCAGCATGCTCGCCAAGTTTATCGTTGTGCTGTTTGTCTCAACCCTCGTCATCCTGGTGG
>JBDTUW010000276.1:0-6020 GCA_040007555.1 Acidobacteriota bacterium
GCCGGTAGAGAGATCATATTCCAGATTAGAGTAGTTGCCGGCGACCTCAGCGATGGCGTCGAGGGCGATCTCGCCGAGGCGCGCGCGTCCGAGGTTGGTGTGTAGCACAACTCCAGTCGCATTGACGACGCGTTGAAGGCGATCTCGCGACCTTTGTCCGAACCTCGAGGCAAGGCGATCTTCAATGTGGGAGTCTATGATGGAGGGATCAAGGGGAAGTGGCCGCGAATCTGTCGGCGCGGACTCGATCTCAAGTCTCATCTCTGAGAGGACTTCGCGGAGGCGGTCGCGGACAATTGTGCGGCCCTGCGCCGCGATGAGCGCTTGAATCCCCTCGCGTTTAAGAAGGTGGTCGATTGAAGGTAATCGTCGAAGCCTGGCCTGTAGCATAGCGCTCGTGAGAATAACTCATTGGATGCGAGATTCACCACGGCGGAGGGTCGGATGAATAAGGGACCAAAGCACAGGGGCGGCCGCGACAAGAGGACAACAAAGGACAATAGGGACAGCAGGGACAGCTGTCTCTGTAGTCTCTGGAGTCGCTACCAGCGCCCCTGCCCGCTACGCAATCCTGGCGGGCTCCAGTTTCGGCACAAGCAGGTGAATTACGCCCAGTGCGATCGCATACACCAGACCTGCCAGGACGAACATCGGCAGGTAAAACCGCGGATCACTCTGCAGGACCCTTCCTGCGAATTCAGCAACCAGTATCCCGCCCACTCCGCCGGCAAAACCCGCAACGCCAATCACAGAGCCGATCGCCCTCTGCGGGAACATGTCCGAGGCGAGCGTAAATATGTTGGCAGACCAACCCTGATGCGCTGCCGCTGCGATCCCGACCAGCGTCACTGCCAGCGCGGCACTCTTCGTCTGGCTGGCGATAATGACGACCGGCACGATCGCCGCGAAAACTCCCATCGCAGTCTTGCGCGAACGGTTGACCGTCCATCCCCGTTTGATCAGCGCAGATGAGAGATAACCGCCAATGATCGAGCCCGCATCAGATATCAGATAAACCGTCGTCAGATACGGGATCAATGCGGTGCCGCGGATTCCATGCTCGGCAAAAAGGAACTTGGGGAGCCAAAAGAGATAAAACCACCACACCGGGTCGGTCAACATCTTGCCAAGCGCAATCGCCCACAATTGGCGATAACTCAGCAACTTCGCGAGGGGGATTCTTACCGTCGGTTCTGGCGCTATTCCGTCAAGAATAAATGTTCGCTCTTTTGAGCTCAGCCACTTATGCTTGCCGGGCGATTCGTAGAGAACCAACCATGCAATCAACCAGAGAAAACCGAGTGCTCCGGTGCCGATGAAGGCTCCCTGCCATCCCCACCTCGAAGCAATCAGCTGAACCATGATCGGAGCGAGAATTGCCCCGATATTGGTCCCTCCATTGAATATCCCGGTCGCGAGGGCCCTCTCGCTCTTTGGGAACCACTCGGCCACTGTCTTGATCGACGCGGGGAAATTAGCAGCCTCTCCCACACCGAGCATAAAGCGGGCTACCCCAAAGCCGAAGGCGCTTCGCGCCAGGGAGTGTCCCATGGCTGCGATCGACCACCATGTAATCGCGATTGCAAAACCGAGCTTGGTGCCGATGCGGTCGATGACGCGACCCGAAACCAGCATCATGAAGGCATAGGAGACTTGAAAGGCGATGACAATGCGGCCGTAATCAAGCTCTGACCAGCCGATCTCTCGCTGCAAGTCCGGTGCGAGTATCCCCAGTACCTGACGGTCAATGTAGTTGATGGTCGTCGCGAGAAAGAGCAGGCCGCAAATGTACCAACGCAGATGCGGGATCTTGAATCCGCTGTCCACCTGCACTTCGGCACGGCCGGTCTTCGACTCTTGACGCATGTTGCCTCCGAGGATTTTTTGGATATGCTCTTCGAGCTTGATCGATCGCAGATTCGCGTGCAGCATAATACGTGCTTGACAGTTGGTCAAACCGTTCTGATAATCCGCCTTGAGTGACATTGGATTCCATCAGCACTTGATGCAAACTGTCACCTTGCCGGACAGACCAACCGAGCTCATCCCCGATTTCCTTTCAATGTCTGATGCGGAGTACCGGTCATTTCCGCGTCCCTAATGGAGGTTCTCTCTGCAATGAAGCTACACAGAATTTCTCTTTGCGCCCTCGTGCTGTCTCTCCTCACCGGGATTGCGCCCGCGCAGGAAACTACCGCACCGCCCGCCGGCCAGGAGCGTCAGGGCCGACCAGAAGCGCCGCCACAGATCAAACCCTATGATCGCGTTGTTACTCGTGAAGCAAAATCCGACACAGGCCTCTTCACCGTGCATCAGATCAAGGAGAAGTACTTCTACGAAATACCCAAAGCGGAGCTGGGAAAAGAGTTCCTTCTGGTGACACAGATTGCGAGAACCACCAATGGCGCCGGGTACGGCGGCCAGGCGATCGGCAACCGAGTGGTCAAATGGGAGCGGGTCGGCGATCGCATCATGCTGCGCGGAGTTTCGTACGAAGTGGTGGCCGACAAGGCCCTGCCAATTGCCCGCGCCGTTGAAGCAGCCAACAACAACACCATTATCATGGCGTTTAACATCGAGGCCATCGGACCCTCCGACTCGATTGTCATCGATGCCTCGCGGCTTTACACGACCGAGGTTACGGAGCTAAGTGCGCGGACCCGGTTACGTGCCCGCGGATTCGATCCTTCGCGCTCTTACATTGAAAGGATTGTCTCGTTCCCGACTAACATCGAGGTCGAAGCGACCCATACCTTTACTTCACCGCCCGAGACAACGCCTGGTGCAGGCGGGCCGCAGGGGCCGCAAGGTCCGCGTCCGGCGGCCCAGGGTATGCAACCCGGCTCGAACGCGAGCGTCGTCATGCATTACAGCATGGTCAAGCTCCCTGAGCGCCCGATGATGCCGCGAATTGCAGACGAGCGCGTTGGCTATTTCAGTGTCCGGCAAATGGACTTTGGAAAGGACGAGCAGCGCGCGCCACATCGCACCTACATCACGCGCTGGCGCCTCGAAAAGAAGGATCCGAACGCTGCTCTGTCAGAGCCGGTGAAGCCGATCGTCTACTATGTCGATCCGGCCACACCGACGAAGTGGGCGCCATTCGTTAAGCGTGGAATCGAGAAGTGGCAGGAGGCATTCGAGGCGGCGGGGTTCAAGAAGGCGATCATCGCTCGAGACGCTCCGACGACGGAGGACGATCCTGATTGGAGCCCCGAGGATGCGCGTTATTCGGTTATTCGCTGGTTGCCGTCGACGATCGAGAACGCCAGCGGGCCGCATATCCACGATCCGCGCACTGGCGAAATACTTGAATCAGACATTCAGATGTATCACAACGTCATGAACCTGGCGCGTGACTGGTATTTCGTTCAGGTCGGCAGTCTTGACCCTCGCGCGGCAAAGTTGCCGCTTCCGGATGACTTGATGGGACAGCTGATCGAGTACGTCGTCGCGCACGAGGTGGGACACACTCTGGGATTTCAGCACAACATGAAAGCGAGCTCGACTTATCCGCTGGCGAAAGTACGCGATCGCGAGTGGGTCAAGAAGATGGGCCACACGCCGACGCTGATGGATTATTCGCGCTTTAATTATGTCGCGCAGCCCGAGGACAAAATCGATGTGGTCGATCTGATTCCAAAGATCGGACCATATGACAGGTGGGCGACCATGTGGGGCTACCAGCCAATCGCCGGCGCGAGAACTTCCGAAGAGGAAAAGAAGACGCTCGACGAATGGGCGCGCGAGCAGGACAAGACGCCATGGCTGCGTTTCTCCACGGCAGATGCGCGCGGTTCAGACCCTGGTGACCAGACGGAGGCTGTCGGTGACGCCGATGCGGTCGAGGCGACTCGCCTGGGATTGAAGAATCTCGAGCGGGTTGGCGGTATGCTCTTGACCGCAACGAGCCAGCCAGGCGAACCCTACGATGATCTCGAAGAGCTTTATGGCCGCGTTCTAGGTCAATGGGCGCTCGAGATGAATCACGTCGCAGCAATCGTCGGTGGTTTCAATTCACAGCAGAAACACGCGGGACAGGACGGCGTGAGGTTCTCCATAGTGCCAAAGGAGAGGCAGATCGATGCAGTGCGCTTCCTCAACGAGAATGCGTTTTCAGCACCCGCCTGGGTGCTGAAGCCGGAGATTCTGCGTCGTATCGAGCCGACCGGAGCTCTCGATCGCATTCGCGCCAGCCAGTCACGGGTCTTGAATTCGCTGCTGAGCAATGCTCGCGTTGCGAGGATGATCGAGCAGGAGGCAATCGATGGCCCCAACGCCTACCGAGCTGTCGACTTCTTCAGCGATGTGCGACGCGGTGTCTGGCGCGAGCTGGAAGCAGCTCTGAAGATTGATCCTGATCGACGCAACCTGCAGCGCGCCTATCTCGAGCTGCTCGGCGAGAAGCTCAATGGCCGGGCACCCGTCACAGATGACTCGCGCGCAATCATTCGCGGCGAGCTTCGTTCGCTGCAAGCGGCGATCGGGCAGGTGCTGCCACGTGTCACCGATCGAGCAACGCGTCTGCATCTGGAGGACGCAAGGGACCAGATCGCAAAGACACTGGACCCCAAATTCGCTCCAGTCGCGCCCGCGGCGACACCCGTGCAGCCGTTCGGGCGTGGGATCGATGAAGAAGAAGAGGGTTGCTGGCCGGATCACGCGATCCGACGCCAACAATAAACACCCCCGATCATTCTGGAATGAGAAATGGCGGCCGAAAGCCTTGAGCCTTCGGCCGCCATTCCAATTTGCCAACTCATCTGCCTATTGCTGACGAGAGACCTGCTTTTCGTCAGAAACCGTCTTGTACTTTTCCTTTTCCTTCTCGCGATCGATAAACGGAATTCCACTCTCCATCCACTCCGGCTTTGCAGCACCTTTGAGGAAGTAATCGAAGAACTCCTGCGTCCGTCTGGTGTAGTCCTTCTGATTGGGCCGCTTGCGCAGACCGTGAGGTTCACCGTTGTAGTTGAACATATAGACTTCCTTGTTCAACCGCCGTAGTGCGAGGTAGTACTCGATCCCCTGGTACCACGGCACCGCGTCATCCCCGTCGTTATGAAGCATGAGAATTGGTGTCTGTACCCGGTCAGCCCTGAAGACGGGCGAGTTCTCGAGGTAGCGCATCGGGTACTCCCAGAGAGTCCCACCGATACGGCTCTGCGTGTGTTCATACTGGAATTGACGCGGCAGACCAGTACCCCAGCGAATCCCGCTGTACGCACTCGTCATGTTGGCGACCAATGCCCCAGGCGCGGCTGCGCGAAAGCGGTTGGTTTGGGTCACCATATAGGCTATTTGATAACCACCCCAACTGTGACCCTGTATCCCGATCGCCTGTTCGTTGACGAATCCCTGGTCGACCACTGCCTGAATTCCCGGGAGAACACATTTCAACGCGCTTTGGCCAGGATATCCGATCGTGTAGACGATGTCCGGCATGAAGACCAGATAGCCATTGCTTGCGTAGTAGCTTGCATTGATGGAGGTGCCTGGGCTGGGATTGACAAATCGATGCAGGCCCTGCGAGAGCTGCTCGTAAATGTAAACGATCATCGGGTACTTCTTCTTTGGATCGAAGTTCTCGGGCTTGATCAACATCCCACTGAGCTGCACTCCATCCGTGTTCTTAAAGCGCACCAGCTCTGACTTCCCCCATAGAAACTGCGCCTTTTGCGGATTCGCATCGGTCACCTTCTTGAGTTCCCTGAAGTCTGGTCCGGTGACAAACAGGTCAGGAAACTGATCGAACGTGGACATGGTAAGGATCATGACATCGGCATTGCGCGCCTTTGTGGGGACTCCGTAGCTCTTTGCACCCATAACAAGCTTCTCAGGCAAGCCTCCATTGATGCGATCGCGGTAAAAGCCGGAGTCATGAGTCCACTCGTTCTCGGCTCTCAGCAAGATCGGTTTAGCTGGGTCGATTCCGCGCTCCTTTGGATCCAGCCTCACATAACGAAGCTCTGTGCCTTCTTTTCTCCCGACGCCATCCGTCAGGTTGATCGCAGAGCCAA
>JBDTUW010000277.1:0-5998 GCA_040007555.1 Acidobacteriota bacterium
CTCATCGAGGCTTCTGGAAGTGCATGGATACGTACAAGGATAATCTGGAATTCAATCAGCTTTGGGATGAGGACAAAGCGGCGTGGAAGGTCTGGTAGCAACGTCCCGCGAACGCGCACCTTCTGATTTTCCATTTGGGTCCTTCGGGGCAACTGATTGCTCCGCGTTCACTACATTTCTCCCTGCAGATACTCCGCAAACTTCTTTGTCAGCATCTCCCAGTTATAGTGCCGTTCCACAACTTCGCGTCCCGCCTCTGCCACTTCCTTTGATCTTTTGGGATCAGCCAGCAGGCTTTCAATCGCATCCGCCGTCGTTGCCGCGTCGTCTGCAAAGGTGATCCAGCCTGAGCCGATCTTGTGCACCTCGGTCGTGAGGGTGCTGACTACAGGACGTCTCAAAGCAGCGTATTCGAAAAGCTTCAAAGGGCAAGATCCGTCTGACACTGCATCGTGTGTAAACGGCAGAAGGCAAATATCCATGCCGGCAACGTAATCCATCGCCTCTTCATACGGCATTGGTCCCGTTAGATAAATGTTGGTCAGCCTTTCGCGGTTCACCCTTTCGCGGATCGCCGTCCACCGCCTGCCGCCCCCGACAAGCAGAAAGGTGAGATGTCGCAAGCGCGTGGCGATCTCAAACACGAGATCGAAATCAACCCAGTACTCAAAGGCCCCAACGAAGCCGACTGTGGGTCCGGGGCTGCGCGCGCGCCATTTGCTGCCGTCGGCAAGATCAAGTTCGGCGATGTCCGCACCGTTTGGCAGGAGCAGGTTTCGTCGCTCAATCTGCTCAGCCAGCACGCTGGAAGCAACGCTCACCGTGTCTGCTCTCTGGAGAAGACGATTCTGCGCTGCGCGCCCTGCGGCCCTTCCACCGAGCCTGGAAAGCAGCGAGTGCTCGAGACCCAACATCTCGACCAGATCGTCCGCGAGATCGAAGTGCCGGTGACACGCCACTCGATCGAGCAGAACGGCCTGCGGCAGGTTGTAGAGCAGCAGCACGTCGATCTTTTCGCGATCAACAAAACGACGTATCTCATCGATGGAACTGAGCGAAAGCAATCCCTTCTTCAGTGCCTTTGACTTTGGGATTGGGGTGTTCCAGAGATGCCGGAGGAATGCGGGCGCATGCAGTTCTGTGAGATGTAACCCGGACTCCTCACGTACGCGGGCGGAATCCACGTCTCGTGCGCTGATGTCATCAAGCGCCATTGGCGGGGCCTTGAGAACATGGACTTCGTGACCCATTCGACAGAGATGAGTAAGAAGTTGGTGGTACCGACTTCGATTCGCCGACCGCCACCTCGCAAGGTATGGAAAAAGTATCTTCATGGAATAGCAGACGCTTTGGGCCGGACCATGTGGCTATCGGCCGGCACGCAACCAGCCTCCACGCCTGAAGAGCGCCACGACAAGACTGCGGCACCAAAGCAGCAGGTAGCCAGGCGCGGATGCCAGGTCGAGCAGGTACCGGCTCGGCTCGTCGACAACCGCGGCTCCGCTGACGTAATAGGCAGCATCGGCGAGCAGGGCGACCGCGACGATCCACCACGGCCCTCCGAGAATTACCGCTCCAACCAGCACGAAAACTCTGATGACAATGAAGAGGACTTTCGGGCGCAGGAGGAGCAATGGAAGCAGCATCCATGTGCCAGGTCTCGCACTCGCAAGCGCACTGAGGAGTTCGCCCCAGTAGTCGCGTACCACCTGCAGCTGGCCTTGAAGCCACCGAGCTCGCTGCCGGGAAATACCGGCCGATTCGCGCGGCTTGGGATCCCGCACCACCGCATCGGGGACAAAGACGACTGAGGCGTGGCGAGCCGATAAAAGTACATCGAGCTCCAGGTCTTCGGCCAACGTGTGAAGCCTTGGCGCCAGCTCGGCGAGGAGAGGCGCGCGGATCACCATCCCAGTTCCGCGCAAAGGAACGGGCCACTGCGCTCGGCGACGCGCCTCATCATCGATCCGTTGCATGAGGACCTCCGAATAGCCGGCGAGACGTCCCGGCGTGCGTCCAGCCTCCGGAGCAACAAAGGCCTGTGCCGCATCTGCGCCACCGCTCATGGCTTGGCGAAGATGACCGAGGCTACCCGAGATTAGACGACTGTCAGCATCAAGAACGACGATCGAAGATTTTCCCGCCCAATGCTCCGGGAAGTTTATCAGCCACCAGTCGATGACTGCACCCTTGCCAAGTTTCCCGTCAGTTCGCTCTGCGACCAGGGCACCTGCTGCCCGCGCCTCACGAGCCGTTTCATCCCCGCAATTGTCGGCGACAACCCACAACCGACTTCCAGGCCATTCCGATACCTGAGGTTGAAGCGAGGTAACCGTAGGACCGATCGATCCCTCTTCGTCTCGCGCAGCAATCAAGATAATCGCACCAGTGATCTCACTCCCCGGAACAGCGCTTCGGCGTGGCAGGATCCAACGCAACGCGAGCAGGACGAGCCTCAAATAGCTGTCGAGGCTGACACCAAGAAAGATGACCACCAAAATGACGGTTATCGTCGTCGACATTACTCTTATCCACTCAACCGGCATCACCGCTCAAATCACTGTCACTGGCACCGCACTGGCACCTCAGTGGATTGTCACGCCCACCATTCATCATCCTGCCATGACAAACATCGGCACAGCGATACTCTCAGTCATTGCTGCTCTTCAATCCAAATCTATACTCCATAATCGGCATACCATAAATCACGTAGCGCAAGAGCCCTTATTCATCGCCTTCCCCGTCACGGCACGCGCTTTGCTCTAATACCTGCGGCATTCTCAGTATATTTACTGATATTTAGATCAGGGCTTCCCCGTAGAAGTACTATGTGTTATACGTACGTCCACGGAGAAACGATAACGGCGAAACACATCTGTGACAGTGGACTCGTCGCCCCCCTGATGGTCCAAAGGTTCGACGTCTTTTCGTGTTGGAGCCGGCGATTGGCGCCGGGGATCAACGCTGCGAAAAGTGAACCAGTAAGCCTGTTTAGCACAAGTAAGTAGCGGGACCTGAGAAGGATCTGATCAGTTCCTGTTTTTTCATTGACCGGGTTCGGAAGCCAGTCCGGTTGGCTGTCTTCGATGGACAGAAGTGCGTCGAAGGAAGCAAGCGGGCGGACACTGACCAAACTCTCTGGAGGATCTGCGTCAATTTTCAGTTGTCGCCTGGTCTCGCCAGAAAAAGCTCACTCTACCAGAAAATGAAAAGACAGAGTATCTGCAAGTCCAAATCCCAGAATCGTGGTCCTGATCTCCTGGACACGGGCCGCGCTCAAGCGGGGCTGCGCTCTCTCTTTCGAAGACGCGAGATACGAAGCCACAGTGTTTTTTTGGTGAGCGGAAATCTTCTCCGAACGAGCGAGCGCCGCGCCTGATGTCCCGCCTCATGTCGGTTAGATCAGCAACGGTTCCAATTATCAACATGAGTAATCAGGGAGCGCATTCGTTTGCTCACTGATGCTACCGAGAACCTTCTGGAGGAAACCTATGAGACTCCGACTAGGGTCGCATCTTTGCCGGTCGGTCTTTTTCACTCTCATCATTCTGCTCGCCCCGAACTTTGCTGCCGCAACGACGGTCATCATTCCTTCGGATGACGAATTGGTGATTGGGGCCCGGGCTATCCTCAAAGGGCGTGTCCTGGGAATCACAACGAGGTACGACGAAGAGCGCGGGATGGTCTTCACCTTCGTCACGTTGCAAGTCGATGATGTTTGGAAGGGCTCGATCACCTCGCATCAGATCGTCCTCAAACAGGCGGGTGGAATTGCCGGTGAGCGCGGAACGATGCTCTATGGTGCTCCGGAATTCGTGACGAACGAACAAGTCGTGCTTTTCCTGGACACGTGGGGCGATGGTAGCCTGCGCGTGCATCAGTGGTTCCTCGGCAAGTTCAATATCTCCGAGGACAGCAGCAAGGGCGTGACCGAAGCAGTGCGGTCGCAGGCTGGCGAGAGTGTTTCAATCGTCGGCCGTTCAGACTCCGGCTCGGTTACCGACCGCATGCAGATGGACGATTTTGAGCGGATGATCCGTGAAAAAATCGCCTTTAACCACAGAACATCCCAGGTCATGGAATTGCGCTATTACTCGCGCGCCCCGTTGCTCGCGTTTCCTCCCGACTACATTCCAGTGGCGGAGGGCGACGTGACACCGGTGTCCAACTTTACCTTCCTTTCCCCATCTCGCCCCTTGAGATGGTTTGAGCCTGACGCCGGGCAACCTGTAAGTTTCATAGTCAACACCACACCTGGGCCGTCGGGAGTCCTGCCAGCAAACGGGTCGGCGAGTCAGATTGTCGGAGACGTGCTCAATGCGATGGGTGCACTCTCGTCGGTCAGCGGCTCTTCATTGCGAATGATCGGGACTGGTTCGGCCACGGGAGGATGTGGCGTTCGGGCTGGCGACGGGAACTCGATTGCGTTCAACAACTGCGATGGATACTTCAGCGCCGGCTCCAGTTGTTCAGGCGTGCTCGCCGTTGGCGGTGTGTCTCTTTATTATCTTTCAAATCCCGCCTCGGTAAATGGTACAACCTTCTACCGAATCGGTGAGGGAGACGTGAGTTTAAACCCGTACGCGAACTGTTACTACACAGACCGGTGTCGGGTTCAGGAAGTTCTGACGCACGAGATCGGGCACGCGATCGGTTTGGGACATTCAACGGATGCCAGCGCAACGATGTCGCCGTATGCGCATTTCGATGGCCGCTGCGCCGGTCTGCGCAATGACGACAATGAAGGCATTCGCTTCATCTATCCGGCACTCAGCAGTCCCGCACCGATCCCATCTCCGACGCCGACGCCAACTCCGGCTCCGGTACCGACTCCGACTCCAACGCCGGTGCCGACGCCAACACCGACTCCGGTGCCGACTCCGACTCCTACTCCGTTGCCAACGCCGACTCCGGTACCAACGCCAACGCCGACCGCAACACCCGTACCTGCGCCGCTTCCGTCTCCGACGCCGGTTGCTCCAACTGGCCCGATCTGGGCGACTGTCAACCCGGTGCAGTCGTGCGATGGAACTGAAACGGTTGCCGTCACGCTCCGATGGCAGGTTCCGAATGTCTTTTCGATTCAGATTCGCAAGGGCTCGACGATGGGCGCCATCCTCTATCAAGGTTCTTCGGTCGGCTCTTACACGACTTCGAAGTCGATTAGCAATGGAACGATTATCTACCTCACCGGTTCGACCAATCGCACCGTAATCGGGAGTGTCACGATCTATGTGACCTCGGCTGGCTGCGGCACTTCTTCGACACCGACGCCTACACCAACGCCGGTGGCGACACCGACACCAGTTCCAACCCCAACGCCAACCTCAACGCCGACACCGACGCCAGTACCAACACCAGTACCAACACCAGTACCAACACCGGTGCCGGCTCCGGTGCCGACCCCGACCCCTGTACCAACTCCAACACCGACACCGGTGCCGACACCAACACCAGTGCCGACACCAACACCAGTGCCAGCTCCCACGCCGAGCGCAGAGCCGACGGCAACGCCCGTTCCGGCATCCGGCCCCATTTGGATCATCCAGAATCCGCTCTCGGTCTGTGACGGTTCAGGAACTGCAAGCGCGACCATCAAATGGCAGGTAGGTAGCGTCTTTTACGCTCAGGTCCGCAGGGACTCGCCTCTGGGTCCGCTGGTCTATTCGGGATCAGCAGTTGGGTCCTTCACTACTGGAAAGTGGGTAACCAACGGAATGAGATTCTATCTCGTCAATCCATCCAACAAAGCAACGCTTGGATCCGTCACTGCCTACACCACCACTCTTGGGTGCTCTCCATAGGGCTTAGGACACTCGGCGGCAGGAGGGCTCAGACGTCTGGGGACGGTGAAAGCGCTGGTGAGAGTAGATTTCTCGCCAGCGCTTTCCCTACACCGACGATTCAACCAGCAAGAGACGGGCGTCATTGGGCTATTTGCTTTGTTATGGAAGACTGGAATACTCGATAATTCGGTATATCTCTTCCCCACTTCGAT
>JBDTUW010000278.1:0-5998 GCA_040007555.1 Acidobacteriota bacterium
GGGCTTATAGGCCACGCGAACTTCGTTGCTCGTCTGCTGAATATTGCCGGTATGCGGATTGTAGGTCTCGGCTTCCCCGAGCCCCGCTGCGGACTTCTGCATGTCCAGCATCCGCTGCATCTTGACGCGGGCCACCTCGTTGCTCGGATCGTAGGCATAGGCCTGGCGATAGGCGTTGTAGGCATCGGCATAGGCCGCCTGCTCATTGAGAACATCTCCGCGTTTAGCGAACATGAGCGATGCCTGCATGAGAGACCTCAGGTAATTCGCACGATACTCCGAGTTCTCAGGGTCGGCAGCGACGGCAAGCGCGAACTCCTGAGCCGCCTGATCCCATTGCTGTTGGGCGGCGTACTTCACACCCTCGTTGAAGTTCTTCTTTCCCTTCTTTCCCATACCAAACGCCGTCCCCGGCAGAATGAGGCAGATCGAAAGAGAGAGTACTAGGGCCTTGCGAATCAAAATCTGGCTTTTCATGATGCTCGTGCTCGTCTTAACCTATCGTGGCGGTTTGCGATTTCGCGCCCTCGATTCGGGACAGTGGGCGCGGGATTAATGCTGCAAATCTTCCTTCCAAATGTCTTATGTGCCGGCTTAAACAACGCCGGTCAATGAGATAGGTTCCAATTTGTCACCCGACGGGCTCGACAAAGGTGACTCGATTGATCTCGTGAAGGGTTGTTACACCCTCAAAAACCAGCCGGACAGCCGATTCTCTCAGGCTCGCAAGCCCTTCCTCACGTGCTGCGCGGCGAACTTCCGACCCCGGTCTGCGCGCGATGATAATCTCCCTGATACTGTCCGACATATCCAGCAACTCGTGGATCGCCGTCCGGCCGCGATAGCCGGTATGTGAGCAAACCTCGCACCCAACAGTCGTGTAAACGATGCGATCTCTGAACTTATCGGGTGGAAGCCCCGATTCAAGGAGCTCGACATCCGTCGGCTGATGCTGCTCCTTGCACCGCGGACATAGAACGCGAACCAGCCTTTGCGCGAGCACGCAGTTCAACGAGGAGACGAAGTTGTAAGCCTCAACACCCATGTTCAGAAAGCGTCCAATGACGTCGATGACGTTGTTGGCGTGCACCGTCGTAAAAACCAGATGGCCCGTCAACGCCGAGTTGATGGCAATTTGTGCGGTTTCGTTATCGCGAATCTCACCGACCATGATCTTGTCCGGGTCGTGCCGGAGGATGCTCCTCAGCCCGCGTGCGAAGGTTAACCCCTTCTTTTCGTTGACTTGAATCTGCGTCACCCCGCGCAATTGATATTCGACAGGGTCCTCGATAGTGATCAGCTTGTCCTCCGCATTCCGAATCTCATTGAGCGCCGCATAGAGCGTAGTCGTCTTTCCCGAACCTGTTGGGCCCGTAACCAGCACCATTCCATATGGTTCCAGAATGAACCGACGGAATTTTGCCAGCAGGTCGGGGTCAAAACCGACGACATCCAGTCTCAAATCCTTGAATGCTTCGTTGATCTGTTCCTTGTCGAGAATTCGGATGACAGCATCTTCGCCATGCACAGAAGGCATGATCGAAACGCGGAAGTCGACCCGTCTCCCCTTGATCCGCATGCGAAACCTGCCGTCCTGCGGGATGCGGCGCTCCGCAATATCAAGCTCCGACATGACCTTGATACGCGAGATGATCGTCTGATGATGTTTGATATCGATCGGATCGCCGGCAGCAACCAGCGCACCATCAATTCGATAACGAACGACTACATCGCTTTCCCGCGTCTCGATATGGATGTCCGACGCGCGCCGCTCGAGCGCCGTAAAAACAACCGTATCGACGAGCTTGATGATGGGCGACATCTCTGAATCACCGGAGAGCCGATCGAGGTCAAGAAGTTCCTCCCCCTGGTCCGTATCCTTGATCAGCGAGGCCCTGAACCCCTCGGTCGCCTCCTGCAACACGCGCTGACCCGCATCACCCTTTCGCAGAACAGTTTCAACGGCGGAACGAGTCGCAACCTCAACCTTGATCTGGGTCCGCAACTGCACTCGCAGATCGTCCAGCAGGGGAAGGTCTGACGGATCCACCATCGCGATTACCGTGTAGCCGTTCTCCTCGCGCAACGGAACAAACCGATGCCGCAACATGAGGTCCACCGGTAATTGCTGCACCAGGGTGTAGTCGACTGCCATTTCATCCAAGTCGATAAAATTGAGCCGATAACGCGCCGCAATCCGCTTCGCTTCCTCAGTCTCGCTCGTTCGATCAATCAGTTCAGTAGTAGCTGCCATATGTTTTTCTCATCCTCACGACGCGAGGAAATACTTAGCCCGCGCCAGCTTTGCTAACCATCTGCAGCAGCGGCATGTAGATCGCCAGCAGGATGGTGACAACGACAAGACCCATAGTGATAAGGATGGCCGGCTCGATAAAGGTGGTGAGCTGACCGAGCTTGACCTCGGTCTCGGCATCATAGAATCCGGCGACTTCGTCCAACATTTCCCGCAATGAGCCCGACCTTTCGCCGACACCGATCATGTCCGTTGCCAGCGCGGGCATCCATCCCGCAGCGATCAGACTCTCAGTAAACGGATTGCCCTCACGAATCTGCTGCGTCACCGATTCCGTCACTCGCAAGAGCTCTCGATTGGTCACCGACTGGAGGGCAATCTGAAATGACTCAACCAGCGTAATTCCACCTGCCAGAAGTGTCGCCAGGCTCCTCGTCAATTGCGCCGTCGTCATCTGCTTGATCAATTCGCCAATCATGGGAATCTTAAGCACCATGCGATCCAGCGTCCGTCGCCCGCCCTCTGTCCGACGCCAGAACACCGTGCCGACGATCAGCACCAGCATGAGCGGTCCCAGCCAGTAGAAGTTGCTGCCAATCGCGTTTGAGACCCCGACCACGACGACGGTGATCGTCGGCAGTTCCGCATTCATGTTCTCGTAAATGGTCGAGAATCGCGGAATCACAAAAGTCGTTAGGACCGTGATCAGACCAATCGCGGCACTGAGCAGTATGAGTGGATAGGTCAGAGCGCTGCGTATCTTACGGCGGAGCGCAGCGAGCGATTTGGTGAATTCGACATATCGGCGAAGCACTTCGTCCAGATTCCCCGAACGCTCACCGGCGAGGATCGATGCCGAGTAGATGCGCGGAAAGGTTTCACCCTGAGCAGTAAAGGCCTCGGAGAGCGCGCTTCCGGACTTGATCCGCGCTTCAACATCGGCGAGAACGATTCTCAACTTGGGATTCGGCGATCGCTGCCTGAGCATCTGGATCGACTGGAGAACCGGAAGACCCGCCTTGAGGAGTGCGGCCAGTTGCTGGTTAAAGAGCAGGAAGTCGTCGTGCTTGATCCGCACTGCGCGCTCGCTTTTGCGCCTGACGCGGACGCCATCGAGTAAATCCGACGCCTCAACAGCGAAGATGCGGTAGCCTTCATCCTGGAGCCGTGAGCGCAATTCCCGCTCGCTCCCCCCCTCGACCGTGCGGGTGACGACCTCACCAGAGGGCGTACCTAATTTGCAGACAAACTCCATCTGGAACCTTGACCTCGCTTGAGCGTTTTTGACGCCGTTGACACGCGGAAACCGTCCGAGTCCCGTACAGATGCGAAAGAGAACGGGGCGGAATAGAGCACCGGCCGTGTTCTCCAGATCGCCTGACAGGTCGCCTGAGCCCGAATACATTCGATCGTCGACGGCAAAGGAGGAGCTTCACAAGCTCTAGGCAAGTACCCTCAGGAACATCTGACAAAGTATTGCACGTTCCGACGGGGCAGGAGTTTCAATTAATTAGCGATGAGACGGTGGTGTGGGGGCTTCCGGGTTCTTGTCTGGCAAATCCAATTCTCTCGTGATAATCTATCGCATCTTGTGCAGTGGTGGCCGAGAATAAGCGTATCAGTGTGTTTTTTTGTGGCTGATTTTCGGTGAGGGAGGGTCGCTCGGAGGTCATTCGCTTGGCAACCGTTATGTCGCGTACCACGGTCAGCACCCCCGTCAGCCAACTTTGTCTGAACTTCGCCGGCGGGTCTTGTGCCGGAAGAACCGGACTCGTGCTCACTAAAAAGAGCACCATCATCGGTCGCGGAGAGGAATGCGAGGTCATCCTCGAGGGCGACACCGTCTCGCGCCGCCATTGCTCGATTACTCACTGGGGTTCCGTCTATGTCCTGCAGGATACCAGCCGGAATGGCACATTTCTCAATGGGCAGCGAGTTGGTGAGACGCAGCTTCACGATCAGGACCAGATTCGTGTCGGGCAAAACCTGCTGCACGTCTCGATCTCCCCGAGAACGACGACGCGCGCACTGAAGCGCCAGGATACGATTCCCGTCGAGAGCGCCTGGCTGATCGAGATGAAGCCGCATATCGTCGTCAATGGCCTGGAGGCCGGGGTGACGCAACCCTTTGGCGAGGAACGAATAACGATCGGACGTCGAACCGAGAATCACTTAACTCTCGATTCCGACAACATCTCTCGTGAGCACGTCGCGATTGAGCGCCGCGACGAACAGTATTATCTGGTGGATCTTGGCAGCGCTAATGGAACTTATCTGAATGACGAGCGCGTAGTTTCTGCACCTTTAAGCCATGGGGATCGTGTGCGCATTGGCAACTATGTGCTCCAGGTAACCCTGCGCGACCAGGACTGCATCCTTAATTTCGTTCCTAAAAATCCAAATCCGAACGCGGAATGATCGGTCAGGCCCCATTCGCCAGCAGCCCCAATTTATGATCGGACGCATCATAGGAAACTACGAGGTGGTCAGCCAGTTCGGCGAAGGCGGGATGGGAGAGCTCTATCTTGGTCGTCATATGCGGCTTGCGCGCGAAGTGATCATCAAGACGATCCGAACTGAAGACTTCAGCCCGAAGCAAATCGAACACCTGCGCGAACGGCTGGAGCGCGAAGCCTTCGTCCAGTCTCAGCTCGACCACGCCCACATCGTCCGCGTCTATGATTTCATTGCCGTCGGCGATACCACCTGCATGGTCATGGAATACGTGCCAGGTCGCGATCTGCGAAAGATGATCATGCGAGAGACCGGCCCGATCCCTGCCGCTCGCGCCATTCACCTCTTCAAGCAGATTCTCGGCGCGATCGATTATGCGCACAACTTCGTCTATTCAGATCCTTCAGGACAGAAGCACCAGGGCATCATTCATCGCGACCTGAAACCGGCCAATATCCTTGTCACACCCGAGGATGTTGTCAAGGTTACCGACTTCGGCATCGTCAAACTAAAAGGCGTCAAGGGCGGAACCCAGATCGGCTTCAACCCGGGAACACCCGAATATATGAGTCCCGAACAAGCCATCGGTCGCGAACTCGATCAGCGCTCAGACAATTATTCTCTTGGCGTCGTGTTCTACGAGATGATGACCGGCAGAGTCCCTTTTGAAGATACGGGCAGCGGCACGTCGGACTATGCGATTCGCAAGGGGCACATCGAACTGCCGGTTCCGCCGCCTTCGCAGTTCTATCCGGCAATCTCTCCCGAACTCGAGCGCATTCTCCTGACCGCGCTCGAAAAGAACCCGGAGAACCGCTTCCAGAGCGCGCATGAATTTCTGAGCGCGATCGAAGAATATGAGGTAAGCGGAATCGCTTCAGGCGCGCTTCGGCCAGTCGCGTTACCGCGACAAACGGTCGTCAACCGGCCCTCTCGCGGGGTGGGGCCTGCCTCGGTGGACGGGCGGGCGAGTCGCGCGAATTCCGCAGTTGCAACGATCAATGAAGTTCCGGCGAGAGCTCGCCAGGATCAGAAGGCCGTGGCTGCTGACTCGGTTGATACGCCGATTGAGAAAAAGAGATTGCCTCTGGTCGTTTTGGGACTGACGGCCGCCTTGATACTGGTCGCTGGAGTCGCCTGGTATCTGAGCTCCGGAACCCCGAAAAAACAGGAGGAACCAAGGAAGCCTCCCGCCACCACCTCTCCCGGCATGGCGCGAATAGCGGGGAACGAGACGTTCATGATGGGTCGCGATGGCGGCGAATTTGACGGACCGACACACCCGGTAGC
>JBDTUW010000279.1:0-5990 GCA_040007555.1 Acidobacteriota bacterium
CTCTATCTCGACGTGTCCTCCGATGCGGTCGCGAAGAACTGGTCCTGCGAGCACTGGGAAAGATGACATCCAGTCTGCGCAAGAAGCTCGGTGAGTCCCTCAGCTCGATCAAGAAGTTCGATGCGCCAATTGAAGAGGCAACCACCTCGTCTCTGGAAGCGCTCAAATCGTTTTCCGTCGGCCGCGAGTTCTATCGTCAGGGCAAAACTGCAGAGGCGGTTACCCACCTCAAACATGCGGTGGATCTCGACGGCAACTTCGCCCTCGCCTACTACGTTTTGGGCATCGCGTATCGTCAGTCGACGCTTTCTGAAGAGGCCTTGCGGAAAGCGTTTGAATTGCGTGACCGCGTTACCGAGCGCGAGAAGTTGCTCATCTCTTCGGCATATTACCTTGGGATAACCGGTGAGATTGAAAAGTCTATCGAAGCTCTCGAACTGGTCAAGCAGACATACCCGCGTGACCTGGCCGCCCACATTCTCCTCGGCTTCAGGAACAGTGACATCGGCCAATACGAAAAGGCGATCGCCGAACATTCGGAAGCAATACGGATCAATCCCAATATCGCGAATCAGTATGGAGGGCTGGCCGCAGCCTTCATTCGTCTCGATCGTTACGATGAGGCCGTGGAGATCTGCGAACGGGCAATGCAGCTGAAGCTCGACCTTGCGAGGTATCACGAGACTCTGTATTCAATTGCCTTCATCCGTGGGGACCAGGTGGGCATGGCTGAGCAAGTTGCCTGGGGAAGCCGGACGCCGGACGAATTCGTCCATTTTGTCTGGCAGGGAGCATCCGCGTCGTTTGGAGGTCAGTGGCGCAAAGCGGAGGCACTCAGCGCTCAGGCATATGAGGCTGCTTTGCGGCTTAATCTTGAGGAAGTCGCTGCAAGTCTCGATTCCGATAGAGCGATGGTGGGTGCGCTCTTTGGAGACTGTGGGACTGTCAGAGCCGGTGCGTCGCGCCACCTGGCCACGCCTCTCACACTCACCTCACTGTCGAAATGGGGCAAGGCCCTGGCGATGTGCAGCGAAGCTGGTCAGGCAGAGTCTGTCGCCGACGAGATGGGGAAACGGTTTCCGAAGGACAGCTTTGCCCAGAGTGTATTTCTGCCGTCGATCCGGGCATTGCTCGAAATCAATCGAAACAATCCGTCGCGCGCAATTGAATTGTTGCAGGGAGCCAGTCGGTATGAGGCGGGACAGAGTATCTATCTCTGGCCCGCCTACCTGCGCGGTCTGGCTTATCTGCGACAGGGTGCCGGGGACAAGGCGGCAGCTGAGTTCCGGAAGATACTGGATCATCGCGGTCAGGTGGCAATGAATCCTCTGTTTCCGCTTTCTCATCTCGGATTGGCACGTGCTGCAGCACTGAAGGGTGAGACGGCTACAAGCCGGCACGAATATCAGGATTTCCTGGCGCTATGGAAGGATGCAGACACGGACTTGCCGGTGCTCGTTGAAGCGAAGAGAGAGTATCAGAAGTTGAAATGAATCCAGGATGCTTGCGACAGTGTGAGTAGTTGAACTGTTGCGATCCTTTTGCTTCGCTTCTTGCGCACAGGGGGACCGGCGCTCCACAATCAGTTGGACATCTATGACGAAGGTCTGATCAGATTCATCCGTCATCTCGATGCGGAAGTGTGGTGGTCAAGAATTGCAAACGGCAAACAACCCTGGAACTCACCTCTCTCCCGCGGCGTATGAAGCGCTTGCTCTACTCCGCTTATCAGCAAACTCCTTACCGGCGGCTGCCGCAATGGCGGGCCTACAAAGCTGCCTCCCCATGAAAGCATCGGATTCCAGATCAGAAGGAAGAGTCAGATGAAGAAACCACTATTTGTTGCCGTCTTGTTGCTTGCCAGTGCAGTCCTCGGCTTTTCCCAGGATCGACACACACTCCTGCAGAAACCGACGGTCAGCCGCACGCATATCGCATTTGTCTATGCAGGAGACATATGGCTTGTCCCGCGTGACGGTGGTGCCGCTGAGCGCTTGACCACTGGAACGGGAATCGAGAGTTTTCCACTCTTTTCTCCTGACGGAACGCAGATCGCCTTCACCGGCCAGTACGATGGCAATACCGACGTCTACGTCGTCCCCGCCGGCGGTGGTACTCCAAAGAGGCTTACCTACCATCCCGGCGCGGATGTCGTCGTGGCATGGACTCCGGACGGCAAGAGCTTACTCTTCCGCTCAGGTCGCGCCAGCAATTCCCCGAGGTACTCGCGCCTCTTCAAAATGTCCCTCGACGGCGGATTGCCAGAAGAAATGCCGCTGCCGATGGGTTTCGACGGTTCGTTCTCGCCAGACGGAACACGGCTCGCCTACATGCCATTGCAGCCCGCATTTCAGCAGTGGAAGAACTATCACGGCGGCCAGCAAACGAAGATCTGGATTGCGGAGCTGGCAGATTCGAGCTGGGCAGAAATCCCGCGCACCAATGCCAATGACTTCAACCCCATGTGGATCGGTGATCGAGTCTATTTCCTTTCCGATCGCAGCGGCCCCGTCTCCCTCTTTTCCTACGATACTAAGACGAAGAAGGTTACCCCAACCGTTCCCAATGACGGTCTGGATATCAAATCGGCCTCTGCCGGCCCTGATGTCATCGCCTATGAAAGATTTGGCAATATTCACTTGTATGACCTGAAAACCGGAAAGGCACGTCCCGTCGAGATCACCGTTTCCGGCGATTTGCCCGGCGTGCGCCCTCGTTTTGAAAAGGTCGCCGCCAACATCGCCTACCTCGCCATTTCACCGACCGGAGCTCGGGCGGTTTTCGGCGCACGTGGGGAAATACTCACCGTCCCGGCAGAAAAAGGCGACGTCCGCAACCTGACCAAAACTCCCGGCGTGATGGAGCGCGATCCCGCATGGTCGCCCGACGGCCGGTGGATCGCCTATTTCTCCGATGAATCAGGTGAGTATGCACTGCATCTTCGCGAGCAGAATGGAATGGGCGAGGTCAAAAAGATCGGTCTTGGCAGCCCTTCGTCGTTCTTCTACTCGCCTGTCTGGTCGCCGGACAGCAAAAAGATTGCCTTTACCGACAAGCGACTCAACCTCTGGTACGTTGAACTGGAGAAAGGTTCACCCGTCAAGGTGGACACCACCTCTTACGAGAATCCCTTTAGTGTTCTTGATCCGGCGTGGTCGCCGGACAGCAAATGGCTCACCTATACGAAGCAGCTCAAGAATCATCTTGGAGCCGTGTTTGTGTATTCTCTGGAATCAGCCAGGGCGACACAGATCACCGACGGTTTGAGCGACTCTCGCTTTGCCAGTTTTGATCGGAATGGCAAATACCTCTATTTCACCTCAAGCACCGACATCGGACCGAGCACGGGCTGGCTCGACATGTCGAGCTTCCCGGTTCAGGTGACGCGCAGTGCCTACGTCGCCGTCTTAGCTAAGGGTGAAGCGTCACCGCTGGCTCCCGAGAGTGATGAAGAGAAGGTGCAGGAGGAAAAGAAGCCTCAGGAAAAGCCAGCCGAGAAAAAGGAGGCCGCGACAGTCAAGATCGACTTCGACGGCATCGGACAGCGGATACTCGCCCTGCCTATCCCAGCGCGAAACTATGCGGGCATGGTGTCCGGCAAGTCGGGCATTCTGTTCTTGCTGGAGTCGGTAGCGGGTCAACCAGGCTCAACCGTGCATCGGTTCGATATCAGCAAGCGTAAACCGGAAAAAATCCTCGATGGTGTCGGAGCCTTTGACCTCTCAGCAAACGGCGAGAAGATTCTCTTTGCACAGGGCAATTTTGGAGCGCCCGGTCAGCCGCCACGTTTCACCATTGCCCCGGCGATGACGCCGATGAAGCCAGGTGAGGGTGCACTTAACCTGGCAGACCTGGAAGTTTACGTTGATCCGAAGGCCGAGTGGCAACAGATGTATCACGAGGTGTGGCGATTACAGCGGGATTTCTTCTATGACCCGAGCTTTCACGGGCTGGATATCAGGGCCGCTGAGAAGAAGTACGAGCCATTCCTTTCAAACGTCGCGCACCGTGCCGATCTGACATATCTTTTTCAGGAAATGCTTGGGAACATGTCGGTCGGACACCACAACGCTGGGGGTGGTGATCTGCCTCAACCAAAAGGAATTCCCGGCGGACTACTTGGCGCCGACTACAAAATCGAAAACGGGCGTTATCGTTTTGCGAGGATATACAACGGTGAGAACTGGAACCCACAGTTGCGCGCGCCTCTGACGCAGCCGGGAGTGGACGTCCAGACTGGGGAATATCTTCTCGCTGTCAACGGACGCGATGTCCGGGCCACCGATGATGTCTATGCCTTTTTCGAGAACACCGCGAACAAATCGATAGTTATTCGAGTGGGACCGAATGCCGACGGCACCAACTCTCGTGAGGTGACCGTCGTCCCCATCGGTACCGAAGTGGGTCTGCGCAACCTGGCGTGGATCGAAGGAAACCGGAGAAAGGTGGACGAGCTGAGTGGTGGAAAGGTCGGCTACGTCTACCTTCCGGATACTGCGGGTGGCGGGTTCACGAACTTCAATCGATACTATTTCGCACAAATCGACAAGCAGGGTGCCGTGATTGATGAGCGCTTCAATGGTGGTGGGACCGCGGCCGACTACATTGTCGATTATATGCGGCGACCATTGATGAACTATTGGACCACGCGTGAAGGTGAAGACTTTACGACTCCCGTGGGCTCAATCTTTGGTCCGAAGGCGATGATCATCAATGAATACGCTGGCAGCGGAGGGGATCTTCTGCCGTGGCTCTTCCGGAAGGCGGGTGTCGGGCAGCTGGTCGGGAAGCGAACCTGGGGCGGATTGGTTGGTATCTATACGTACCCGCAGTTGATGGATGGAGGTCAGGTGACGGCACCCCGTGTTGCGTTCTACAACACCGAGGGAGCGTGGGACGTTGAGAACCACGGAACCGCGCCGGATATCGAGGTTGAGTTGGATCCCAAGGTGTGGCGGAGTGGCCGGGATCCGCAGCTGGAGCGAGCCGTTCAGGTTGTGATGGACGGTCTCAAGATCAATCCACCACCTAAGGCAAAGAAGCCCGCGTATCCAAACTATTATCCGGGAACGGCCGGTGCCGCCTCGGGTACGGCTCCGGGCAGTGCGAAGCCGGGCCGTGGTGGAAATAGGGAGGACTAACCCCTGGTCCCTCTTCGCATTCTTAGGCGCTTCTCCTAACTCGAGGGTGGCTTCAGCCCAAGCATCCGCAGGTACGTAATGAGGTTCCCATAGTGCAGGCCCGAATGTGCGATGTTTGCCATCAGCATCGCGGCCTGCCCATCGCCGGCGTACGCTGCGTTGCACGCATCCGTAGCCTGTTTCAGTTTCTGAGACAGCGCCGCCTTTCGCGAGTCTCCCTTCTCAATCGCATCCGACCATTGCACCGGCCGCCCCCCCGCCCGCGCGCAATAGTAGTTGTAAGAATCGGCGATGTGGCCGATCTGCTGGGCAATAGTGCGTACGGTTGCCGTGGGCCGGTAGCCGTACTTGTCCTCCGGTACCAGGTCCGCTACCTTGGATATCCATCCACTGACTTCACCAAAGCCTTGAGTCAGGAATTTCGCCTCGTTTCCTCCGCTTGACTGTCCCGTAGACGCAGGTGCATCGGCGTTCTTCTTTGTGATCTTGAAGGTGCCGGTATCATTATCGCCGCTGACGCGGCCAGTGACGGTGCCCAGGACGACAATGCCTTCGAGAGTCAGCCGCGTCACGGAATCGTCTGTCGGGCTTGCCAGGAGTTTCAGGGCACCGGTCTTCGCATCGAAGCTACCCCCTCTGATCTCGCCCGGACTCGGCAAACCCAGAAGCGTCCCCGAAACAGCTCCCGTTCCATCGACGGTGAGCTCCATCGTGATGGCGAACCGGGGCGTCGTGCCCGGACCCAGGTACCCAGTCCAGGTGCCCGCAATCGGATTCGCCGCAATTCCACTGGATTGAGCGAGCAGCGGAATGCCGGACAACATAACAAAGCCAATAAACAAAACATTT
>JBDTUW010000280.1:0-5979 GCA_040007555.1 Acidobacteriota bacterium
CGCTCGAGGCTCGTCACCTCAGTGTCGAGCACAGTTGAATCAAGCGCAAAGAATTCGATCAGGCCATCGCCCTTCGTAAAGGAGTAGAAGTTCTTTCCTTCCATATTGAACTTATCGTATTTGATCTGGGTCTCGCCACCGCGCCGAATATCGTGATTACCGAGCACGGCATAGAACTTAAAGTCGTCCTTTGAGCAGCGCTCCAAACGGCTCCTCAAAGTGCGCCTTCAGCCCACGACCCACGCCATCGGGATAAACGTTATCACCGAGCATGATTGCGAAATCGATCTTGCTCCTCTCATCTCGATATGCCTTGAGTTGCTGCGCGATCTTGCGCTGACCGAGACCAATCTGACCGGTGTCTCCGAGGACGCCAAAACCAAGAGATCCCCGGTCAGTCTGCGAGAGCATGGCGGGCGCCGAGAGCGACAGGACCAGGATAATAACCAGGAGAGCGAGATGAGGACGAAACGCGGATCGCACTGAGTACACCTAAATGTCTGGTTTGACGAGCTCTTCGAAAATACCTTTAATGAAACCGCACGGTCCCGGCCTGGTCGTGCCGCAACAAGATAAGGTTCGCGCTCAGATCGGGCAAGGGATGCACGAACGATCCGCGAAGATTCTTATGCATTCCAGTACCGTTTCAGGAGCTCGGCGCTTCCTCTGGCAAGTGGCTCTGGCAAGTGGCTCTGGCAAGTGGCGGGTCCGCTATTGGGACGATCGAGTTCCCACAAGCGAACAACTCGCGGGCACGATTGGCCGGCCGAGGCCGCAAGTCGTTTCCAGGGTTGCTTCCTGACCGCCCTCGCGTTTGGCACGTCAATTGGTGATACAACTTCTACCGAGCCGACGCGACGGAAATCCACACTATGCGGGTGGAAGTACACACTTCGGAGAATAGAACATGCGCGCATTGCTTCAGGACCTGCGATTTGGCGTTCGAGTCTTGATGGGAAGACCTGGTTTTACAGCGGTTGCCGTTCTGACCCTGGCCCTGGGCATTGCCGCGAATGTCGGAATCTTCTCGGTGATCAACAAGGCCCTGCTCAATCCGCTGCCATATCCGGATCTCGATCGGCTCGTCGTTTTCTGGGAGACCAATTCCCAGTTGGGCCGCGACCACGATGGCGTCTCACCCGCGAACTATCTCGATCTGAAGGGGCAACTCAACGGTCTGGAGTCTTCCGCAGCGTTCTTCGAAACCGCCATGACTTTGACAGGAACTGAAGGCGCCGAACAGGTGGCAGCCGCTCAGGTCTCAGTCGACTTCTTCAAGGTGTTTCGGACACCCGCGGCGCTCGGACGGGTGTTTACCGGCGCCGAGGTATCGGGCGCCACCTTTAACACCGGCCGCTATCTCAGCGGTGATCGCGTCGTGATCATCAGCGACGGTCTGTGGCGGAGGAGGTTCGGCGCGGATCAGAGCGTGGTTGGCAAGATGATGACGATCAACCATCAGGAGTGGGAGGTGCGAGGCGTCATGCCGAGCTCCTTCGCTACGCCTCATAAGATGGTGGATATTTGGCTGCCGTGGAACATCGCACAGTCCTACGGCCCGCAGCGTTTTCCGGACGGGCCCCCACGCGACTGGAGATTTCTGCACACGGTCGCCCGACTTAAGGACGGCCTCAGCCTCGACGACGCACGTGCACAGGCGTCGCTTGTATTCGCGAGCCTCGAGCGGGATCACCCCAAGACGAACGAGGGCTGGCAAGTGCGCACGATAGCGCTTTACGATGAAGTAGTCGGAGGCAGCCGTCCAGCTTTGCTGATGCTTTTCGGTGCAGTCTCAATGGTTCTTCTGCTGGCGTGTGCCAATGTCGCCGGCCTGACGCTTGCGCGCGCTCACGCGCGGCAGCGCGAGGTGGCTATCAGGGCTGCGCTTGGCGCGACCCGCTCTCGCGTTATCCGTCAGTTCCTGACTGAGAGCCTGCTTCTCTCATTAGTTGGTGGCGCATTGGGACTGACGTTTGTCTGGCTCGGACTCGATCTGATCATTTCATTTGCTCCACCCGACATCCCGAGGATTGAGGAGGTCACGATCGATGGCCGGGTACTTCTCTTCACCGCCGCAGCCTCTCTCTTTTCAGGCGTCGCGTTTGCCATCATTCCGGCGATCAAAGGGAGCCAGGTGGATGTCGCCAACGGGCTCAAGCAAGGCAGCGCGAGAGGTGCCAGCTCCGCCCAGCATCGTCTGGGAAGTGCGCTGGTAGTGTCGGAGATAGCCATCGCGCTGGTTTTGCTCGCAGGCGCCGCCTTGTTCGCGCGCAGCTTCTCGCGAGTGGTCGGAGTTGATCCGGGATTCGATCCCGGAAATCTGCTGACGATGCATATCACGCTTGACGGGACGGTCTATGGCACTCGAGCGGCCGACTACTACCGGCAACTGATTGACAGGCTTGAGGCGCTGCCATCGGTTGCATCAGCGTCGGCTGTGACGACGCTGCCGATGAGCAGTGTTGGGGTGGACTTTCAACGTCCGTATTGGCGCGAGGGCGAGCGCGACGAAGGGGCGAAGGTCGCGGTGCGCATGGCCACACCGGGCTACTTCAGGACTCTCGGAATCACCCTACTCAAAGGGCGTCTTTTTAACGATGATGACAAGAGCGAATCGCCAGCTGTCTTGATTGTAGACGAATCGCTTGCGAGTAAGGTGTGGCCCAATGAGGACGCGATCGGCAAGCGACTGATGCTCGACTACAACCGTGGCAAGTATGCGTATGAGGTTGTTGGTGTGACTCGGGGAATCCGGTATTACGGGTTGCGGAACGCGCCGGGCTCTGAGGTGTTTATTCCGCATGCGCAGAATGCATATTTGCCGATGAATGTCGTCGTGCGTACAAAAGTCAGTCCTGAGCTGTTGATCGAGGCGGTGAAAAAGGAAATTCGAGTGCTCGATCCGACGCAGCCTGTGCATCACTTCGCGACGATGGAGCAGCTCATCGGGAAGTCCGTCGCGGCGGATCGTTTTTCGATGTGGCTGCTGGGATTGCTCTCGGCGATCGCGGCTGCCCTGGCGGCGACGGGAATCTTCAGTCTGATGTCGTATCTTGCCGGGAGGCGGACTCACGAGATTGGGATTCGCCTGGCGCTTGGCGCGCGGCGCAACGACATTTTTGCGATGATCATTGGTCGTGGCGCGTGGCTGACGCTGGCCGGAATAGGAATTGGACTCGTGGCCTCTCTGGCGATGACCCGGTTGATCTCGGGCCTTTTGTTTGGCGCGAGTGGGAGTGGGTTGCCAACGCTGCTTTCCATGTCAGGACTGCTGGCGGCAACAACTTTGTTGGCTTGCTACATCCCGGCGTGGCGCGCCACCCGAGTGGATCCGATGGTGGCGTTAAGGCAGGATCTCTAGTGAGATGCCTTCCCCAGATCAGAAGATAGCTCTGTCAGCCGGGTGTCTGCCATCGCGGTGTCTCAGTGTTAGTTTCCGCGTGCCTGACCATTAGATAACGCCGTCCGTCCGCAATTCCTCAATTCTCTCGGCGGAGTAACCGAGAATCTCTCCGTATACCTTCTGATTGTGTTCGCCCAATGAGGGCGGTGGTTGATCGAAGCCCGTCCTTGCACCCGAAAACTTGATTGGAATTCCTGTTCCATAGACCTCGCCAACATCTCCGTATTTCGGGTGAAGCAGGCGAACAGTCTCTTCGCGAGCCACAACCTGCGGGTCTCGGACCGCAATCTTCGGGTCGCGAACTTCGGCCACTGGCACACCAGCCAGCTCCAGCTCGTTGAGCACTCTCGACGTCGCGTTGGAACTTGTCCAATGTTCGATCCGGGTATCCAGCTCAGCAGAGTGCCTGACGCGCTCGTCTCGCGTCGCGAACCGTGAGTCCTCGGCTAAGAGCGGAGAGCCAATGACGCTGAATATCTGGTGCGCGAACTTGTCGGTTGGAGCACAGATTGAAACGTAGCCATCGGCGGTCTTGTAGACTCCGAATGGTGCGAGACGCGGCGCCCGTTGGCCCGTTCTCGACGGAACGCCACACGCCTCAAGGGCATCGAACGGCTCACAGGCAACGAGTGAGGTCATCGCGCCGAGCATCGAGACGTCAACGTGCTGTCCCTTGCCGGTGCGACGTGCCTGATGCAAGGCGGCGAGAATGCCGATGACAGCGAACATCGGAGCCGTCAGATCCGCGAGCGGAACGCCGAGACGAGTAGGCGGATCGTGTTCCTCGCCTGAGGTCATCATCATCCCGCTCAGTGCCTGAATGATTGCATCCATGGCTTTGCCGGAGCCCGAATCTCCCTTCGCTCCGAATCCAGTGATCGAGCAGTAAACAGCGCGTGGATTGAGTTCTCGCACCGCCTCGTATCCCGCCCCGAGACGATCCATGGTTCCCCTGCTGAAGTTTTCAACAACGACATCAGCCTTTCCCACTAGATCGCTGAAGACCGCCCGTGATCGTGGATGTTTGAGATTGAGGCTGACACCGAGTTTATTGCGGAGCCGGTTGAGGACCGAGATGGAGATATCATCATCCGATTCTCGCGCTAGAGTCGGTCCGTTTGCACCGAGGTAGGGTGAGTTTGTGCGACAGCTATCTCCGGCATTGGGATCTTCGATCTTGATGACTCGTGCGCCCAGTCCTGCGAGCAGGAGAGTTGCATACGGTCCCGCAAGCGCAACGGTAATGTCGAGTACGGTGACATCCTCGAGGGGCCGCGGAAGCGGTGAGAGTTCCGTGTTTGTCGTCATGGATGTAATGGTGGCACAGCTATGGGAACGACTCAAAGGACCGCAAGGACGTAGGGGCAGGGCTTGTCTTTGCCCGGCTTTCCGAAGCCGCACCCCGCGCCGGGCAGGGACAAGCCCTGCCCCTACGTTCTTGCTCGACGTCGCACTACGCACCGGTTAGACTACACCGGAAAACTGCTCCACGAATTCTTCAACCGGCACATGTTCAAAGATCAACCGAGGAGACTCAAATGGACCCCTTTGGCCTGAATCCTGAGAGCGTGATTGCCCGAGTGCGTGCCTCTGGGGCAGTTGCACCCATCCCCACTCATTCCCGTTCAATGCTTCTTGGTGCCCTTGGGTTTTCAGTCGCCAGTCTGATTGTGTTTGGCACTGTCGCCTTTGCGGAGCGATGGATGTATCAGAATCTTGGATTGACAGGTGCCTACATCACCTGGACTGTGCTCTTCATGATAGTTGCGGGAGGGCTGCTCAGCTCGCTCATCATTGGACCCGGACGGCTGGGTCGCTTTTATGCCTTGTTTTGCCTGGCCTTTCTCCTTTATGCCGTCGGTTGGATCGCGGCTTACTTCACGCTGGGTGGTCTCCCTGGTGAGTGGGCCGGCTCGCTCCTGGGGAGCATCCTGATGGCGGTGGCAATTTGCTGGGCCTTTGGCAGCTTCGCCAGGTTTCCGGGGATGGCTCTGATCCTCTTCGTTGGTAACTCTCTCGGCTATTTTGCGGGCAGTTTTCTTAATTCCTACTTCGGTGATGCGGCAGGAATGCTCCTGTGGGGTCTTTTCTTCGGGCTTGGGTTGGGATTTGCTCTTGGCTGGGCACTCTATGACGCCCAGGGTGCATTAAGGACACTGCTCCAGGACCCATTTAAGACACGCGCCTGAGCCGCCAATTGTGGTCGCTCAGCCGGAGAGATATGAACCGGGGTGAACTCCTGACACGGGCGAGCGTCTGGTTATCCCTCACCGGCTACGCCATCGGCGTTGTGGCATTGATGCTCGCCCGAAGACGAACCGGCTGGCTCAGGGTCGCGCGGACAGCGTGGACTCTCGGATGCCTGGCCATAGTCGTGCATGTGGCCTTTGCGTTTAACTTCTATCATCACTGGAGTCACGCGGAGGCCTATCGTGAGACAGCACGACAAACAGCCGCTGTAGTTGGACTCAACTGGGGTGGTGGTCTCTATATCAACTATGTCTTCGTCGGCGCGTGGATATTGGATGTGGCCGTGTGGTGGGGGATTGGACTAAACGCTCGCCAGCGGTGGCCCC
>JBDTUW010000281.1:0-5976 GCA_040007555.1 Acidobacteriota bacterium
CCCGCGCCAACATTGCCCTCGGCGGGTGGGGTATTGACCGCGGCCCGGCAGGCACGATATCCAGATTCAGCGTCGGGGCGAATCTTTGCGTCGCCGATCCCCAGATCATAGAGAATCGCTGCAGGCACAATCGGGACGCGGGCGGCTCTGGTCTCGAATCCAATGCCCCGTTCCTCGAGATATCGCATGACACCGGTTGCTGTATCCAAACCGAAAGCACTTCCACCCGAGAGCACGACGGCATGGACTACCGAGACCGTGTTCAGTGGGTCCAGCAGGTCCGTTTCGCGGGTGCCCGGTGCCGAGCCGCGGACATCAACTCCACCGACCGCGCCCTCCTCCGTCAGGATCACAGTGCATCCAGTGGGTCGACGAGAGTCGGTGAAATGACCGACCTTGATTCCAGCGACATCGGTGATTGATCCGGCACCTTCATTTGAGAAATTCATGCTGAGTACCAATGGGGAGACAATGCCGCCCTGAAGGAGCGTGCGACGCGAGATCGTTGGCGGAATCGAAGGTTTCATAAGTGTGCGGAAGCGACTCCGAGCAGTCGGAGGGACGCGAGAGCCATCGCTTTTGCAGCGATCCGAATGTGCTCGATCTCGCAGTACTCGTCAGGCTGATGCGCCTGACTGAGAATACCCGGACCGTAAGCAATGCACTGGTCAATTCCGGCGATGCGAGCAAAGTGCTTTTGATCGTAGGTCCCGGGACTCGCTATCAGCGCCGGCGTACAGGCCGTCATCTCTTTCACTGCACGCGACATTTCCGTTACGAGAGGCGATGCAGCGGAGGTCAGCGTCGGGTGGACGATCATTGTATCGCGCAACTCGTAGCTCAGTTCGTGGTCGTCGCGTCGCGCGCCTTCGAGGCAATCGATGATCTCGCTGCGCACATCGTCGAGGGATTCTTCGAGAAGGAACCGTCGATCAAAAATAGCTCGACAAAGATCGGCAACGCACGGCGTCTGCAAGCCGTCAATCGGTTGTCCGCCGGCAATCGCATTGACGTTAATGCTCGCGCTTCGAGCTTCGGGCGGTTCGACGGGCATCCGTGTCCTTCTGGCTGCAAGCCGCGGTTTCAATTCGCGCTCGATTCGCTCGATGACGCGCGCCATCCGGTCGATGGCGCTCGCGCCGAGAAAGGGCATGCTCCCGTGCGCTATTCTCCCTTGAACTGCCAGCTCAAACCAGTAGACGCCGCGATGTCCGAGGCAGATTCGATCGTGGTTGAGCGGCTCCGTGATGATGACGTAATCGATGGATTTGTGGCTGAAGAATCCCTTTTCGGCAAGAAAAGCCACGCCAGCCTGGCCCCCGCTCTCTTCGTCAACAGTTGCACTCTGTTCGATCGTTCCAGCCAGTCTGATGCCGCTCCGGCGGATCGCCTCGACGGCGAAGATGGATGCAGCGATACCAGCCTTCTGGTCCGTGACACCTCTTCCGTAAATCCGACCTTCGCGGACGATCGCCGCAAAGGGATCTAAACTCCAGCCACCACCGGGAGGGACAACATCGAGATGGCCATTGAAATGTAGCACCGGGTGGCGCTCGGTCCCGGGCATCCGGCCAATGACGTTTGTGCGTGGATGCTCGCGCGTGCATTCCGCGAGACCCTCAGCCTCGATGTAACTCACTTCGTAACCAAATTCATGCAACTTGCCACCGACGAGTTGAGCGCATTCGGTGTAGTTGTCGCCGGGTGGATTGATTGTTGGAATGTGGACGAGTCGTTGGAGAAACTCAAGCAGCTCCTCCATCGTCTCGTCGACGCGGCTCAGGACCTTGGTCTCAATTGAGCTGGGTGCCCTGGGTGAGCTGGGTGAGCTGGGTGAGCTGGGCATGGAGTTGACCAATCACAAAGGGCGGCTCGCGTCGAACTGCGGAACCGCCCCCGAACCTCTCTCTGCTGTCTCTTCCGCGGAACCCGGCGCACGGCCGGCCCTAGTTGACCGTTCAGCCCCGACCTTCCCAGCCGATCTGTTTCAGGTGTCCATCGACAACGATCACCGGCACCGTTGGGTCGTCGTCGGAAAAGGAGAACATCTCCCGGCGATAGGCAAGATCGTCCTGTGCGTTCTTTTCGACGAAATCAATGCCCTGCTCCCGGTACCAGCTCTTCGCCTTGGCGCAGTATGGACAGTCGGGCTTCGTGTAGATGACAACATCAGCCATCGTCATTCACCTCTTCTCAATCGGCACATACTGAAGGTTCGAGAGTCCCGTGTATTCGGCACGCGGTCTGATGAGCTTGTTGTTCGCGTATTGCTCCAACACGTGAGCGGTCCATCCCGAGATGCGACTTATGGCGAAGATCGGTGTATACAAATCGACGGGAATGCCGAGCATGTAATAGGTCGACGCGGAATAGAAATCGACGTTGGCGCGCAGTGTCTTGCCCTTGCGTTCCATCTCCGCAACAACGATATCCTCGATGCGTTTCGACATCTCAAACCACTTGGTGTCGCCCTGCCGCTTGCCGATCTCTTCGGACATTCTCCTTAAATGCGTCGCGCGCGGGTCTTCGGTTCGGTAAACCGCGTGGCCGATGCCCATCACTTTCTCGCCAGACGCAAGCCTCTCGGCGATGAACTTGTCGACGTTATCGACGGAACCCACTTTGAGCAGCATCTTCATGACCTGTTCGTTGGCGCCGCCGTGAAGTGGCCCCGAGAGGGCCCCGACCGCAGAGGTAATCGCTGCATACATGTCGGCGAGAGTGCCCGCGGTCACGCGCGCGGCGAAAGTCGAGGCATTGAACTCATGATCCGCATGAAGGATTAACGCGATATCCAGAGCCTGCGCTTCGACGTCAAGCGGTTCCTTGCCATTAAGGAGGAAAAGGAAATTGGCGGCGTGCGACAGTTCAGGTTTTGACGTCAGTAAATCCTTGCCGTTGCGCAGACGATCGATCGCGGCAACGATGGTCGGAATTTGAGCTGTCAGACGAACCGCGCGGCGACGACTGGCGTCCATCGAATTATCGCCACTGTCGGGATCGGCAAACGCGAGCGCGGAGACTGCCGTTCGCAGCGCATCCATCGGGACCGCCCCCTTCGGAAATGCCTTGATCAAATCGACGATCGCAGGCGGGAGCTCGCGGTGGGCGGCCAGATCAGCCGTCCTCGCAGCGAGCTCACCCTTTGAGGGCAGGCGCCCGTTCCAAAGGAGAAATACCACCTCTTCAAAAGTTGATTTGAGGGCCAGGTCGTGGATGTTGTAGCCGCAGTAGGAAAGGATCCCCTTGTCCCCGTCGATAAAGCAAATACTGCTCGGCGCGGCCACGACGTCGCGAAGCCCGGCGCTGGAAGCTGGTGTAGTCATAGGTAAAGCATCCTATCAAATATGGATTTGTGCAAACTACTTTCCGTTGATCGACTGTTCAGAAGCCTGAGGGCAGGCAAGCCCCACCTTCAAAACTCAGCGCGAGAGCACTGCTGGCAAAAAACCGCAGCGCAAGGGCGCTGCTCCCTTGATATGAATTCAGTGGTGGAGCTGGCGTTTCACTGAAAAGCAAAGATAGCAAACGAAAAACAGCGCGTCAATTAGCACCAAAAAGACGCTTTAGATCATCCTCCAGGCCCGTCATGCTATACTCCCAATTCGTCTTCGAAGCCCATTTTCGGGTTCTCGCGTGATCACCTATGACTGAGCGCGCCGGCGTCTACCTTCACATCCCATTCTGTGCAGCTCGCTGCCATTACTGCAACTTCGCGACTGGTGCCTATGAGGCGGAAATTGCCGAACGCTATGTCCAGGCGATTCGTTCGGAAATTCGCCTCGCCGGTACCAGCCCCCGCCAGGCCTCTCGATATAGCCAGATGAGCGATGTCGATACTGTCTACTTCGGTGGAGGTACCCCAACCACCCTTTCCGTAGAGCAGATCGCATCAATCCTTGAGACTTGCCACACAACATTCAACGTCTCTGAAACGGCCGAAATTACGGTTGAGGCGAATCCCGGATCGATTTCCCGCGAGTATTTGCTGGCATTGCGTCGCGCGGGCGTCAATCGCCTGAGTTTTGGCGTCCAGTCGTTTGATGATCGCGAACTGTCGATGATTGGACGGATTCACGATTCAGGTGAAGCGCGCTTAGCAATCCGGCTCGCTCGCGAGGCAGGCTTTGACAACATCAGCCTCGATCTCATCGCGGGACTACCCGGGCAGATCATGGATACATGGCAGAGCAATCTCGAATGCGCCTTTGAACTAACTCCGGATCACCTGTCTGTCTATCTGCTTGAGCTTTACAAGGACGCTCCGCTGATCCACCGCATCGAGCGCGGCGAAGTTCGGCCGATCGACGAGGACGTGGCCATCGCCAGCTATTTCGCCCTGGTTGACGAAGCCGAGCGCCGCGGATATGCGCACTATGAATTGTCTAACTGGGCACGGCCAGGTCGCGAGTCACGGCACAACATGAAGTATTGGAACGGCGCGAGTTATTGGGCGTTTGGCGTTTCGGCAGCCGGCTACGATGTTTCATCAAGATGGTCGAACACGCGTAACATCAATGACTATCTGAAGCGTCTCGAGAGTGGAGATTCTGCGGTTGCGGAAACGATCGAGCTCAGCGACGAGGACCGTCAGAGCGAAGCTCTGTTTCTGCAACTGCGACTAAAGGAAGGGGTCGATCTTGCCCATCATGAGGCGAGGTTTGGCGTCGACGTACTGTCTCGCTATCGCGTTGACCTCGAAAGGTTGAGCGAAGCAGGCCTGATTGAGCTGAGCGAGGGAACGCTGCGCATTTCGCGAGCCGGGACCGTGCTTGCCAACGAGGTTTTCGCCGTCTTTGTTTGAAATAGGATTGGACTGCATGAACTCAAGTGACTTGATAGATTTGCGGAGCGATACGGTCACGCGTCCGACGCCAGCCATGCGGCGTGCGATGGCCGATGCAGTGGTGGGAGACGACGTCTATCGCGAAGACCCGACGGTCAATCTTCTCGAGGAACAGGCTGCCGCGGTGTTGGAGAAGGAAGCGGCGCTCTTTGTTCCCTCCGGGACGATGGGAAATCAGATTGCAGTCAAGCTTCACACGAGACCTGGCACAGAAGTGCTTTTGGAGGAACGGAGTCATATTTTCAACTATGAGCTCGGGGCCTCGGCGGCGATTTCGGGCGTGACTTTGCGTCCGATTCGGGGCGTTGATGGCCTGCTCAGCTGGGACCTCCTGAGTGGAGCCGTGCATCATGACGCGCCATATTACGTCACTCCGACATCGTTGATCGTTCTCGAGAACACGCACAACATGGCGGGTGGCTCGATCATGCCTCTGCGCCAGTTGCTCGAGATATGTCAGGGGGCGAGGGCGGTCGGGCTGCCGATTCACCTCGATGGTGCGCGAATCTTTAACGCGTCGATTGCGCTCAACGTGTCGGTTGCCGAAATCGCGCGACCGTTTGACTCGGTCATGTTTTGTCTTTCAAAAGGGCTCGGAGCTCCGGTTGGTTCCATGCTGATTGGCGGCAAGGCATTTATCGAAGAGGCTCGAAACTGGCGCAAGCGACTCGGAGGCGGGATGCGTCAAGTCGGAATTCTTGCCGCGGCGGGCCTCATCGCGCTCGAACAATCGCCCCAGAAACTCATCGAGGATCACGCCAATGCCCGAAGGTTGGCTGCGGGCTTGACGGGGCTCAACGGCATCTATGTCGATCCCGAAAAGGTCCAGACAAACATTGTTATTTTCGATTTGCATGCGACCGGTCTCGACACGGCGCATTTCGCCAGCGAGCTCAAGACGCGCGGAATTCTCGCCAATGGCATCAACCCTCGTGAGATGCGCATGGTGACACACTACGATGTCGATCGCTCCGGCGTCGAACGCGCAATCAATGCGGCACGCGAGATCATCGAAAGGTAAGCAGGCGAGTTGAGCGCGACGCACCTGATCATCGCGATAGATGGACCCGCTGGAGTCGGCAAAAGCACCGTTGCACGTGCGCTGGCGCGCCGGCTTGGTTACCTCTATA
>JBDTUW010000282.1:0-5976 GCA_040007555.1 Acidobacteriota bacterium
GCTGTCCTTGCAATCGCGCAATCTCACGGAAATCCGCAATCTAACCTGGAGATCAACTAGATGATGGACCTGGTAAAAGAGATCCGTTACGGCCTGCGCGTGCTTCTAAGGAAGCCCGGCTTCACCGCCATCGCCGTCCTCACGCTGGCACTGGGGATTGGCGCAAATACTGCGATCTTTTCGCTTCTCGACCAGGTACTCCTCAGGCGACTTCCGGTCCCGCGTCCCGAGGAACTCGTTGTCCTGCGATCTCCCGGCCCCATGCGCGGTTGGGTTTCCACCGATAGCGACAGCGCTACCTCGTTCTCGCATCGCATGTATAAGACCCTCCGCGAGCGCAACGAAGTGTTCTCCGGTTTGCTGGCCCGATACGCGATCCCACTCAGCGTCAGTGCCGGCGGACAGACCGAAAGGGCTGAGGGAGAACTGGTCTCCGGGAACTACTTCGAAGTGCTCGGCGTGGATGCCGCCCTCGGTCGAGTCTTCTCCTGGAGTGACGATGAGAAAGAGGGAGTCCACCCCGTTGCGGTTCTCAGTCACGGCTACTGGACGCGACGTTTCGGCGCGAATCCATCCGTTCTTAATCAATCAATCCTCGTCAACGGACATCAGCTGACTGTGGTCGGCGTTGCGCACGCGGGTTTTAACGGAGTGCAACTGGGTCAGTCACCGGACGTCTTTATTCCGGTCGCGATGACCACCCAGATGGTGCCTACCCGAACCGGCCTCGAAAACTGGAATGAATACTGGCTCGCTTTGATGGGTCGACTAAAACCCGGGCTGACACCAGAGCAGGGAGAAGTGGGACTGCTGCCGACCTATCACGCGGGACTGCTTGAGCAGGTTTCGGTGCTTCGCAATCCGACGGAGGACTTCAAACAGCGGTTTCTCGCAAAGCGGATCGAATTGACGCCCGGTGCCAGCGGTCGACGAGTCCTTCAGCGGAACATCGGCACATCGATCGTGGCTCTCTTCGGAATGGTCCTCGGCGTTCTCCTGATTGCGTGCACGAATGTCGCGAATCTGCAGCTTGTTCGTGGCCTCGGACGACGAAGGGAAATGGCGATTCGGCTTGCACTGGGATCGAGCCGCTGGCAACTTGCGCGACATTTATTGACCGAAAGCCTGCTGCTGGCGTTGATGGGAGGCATAGTCGGTTTGCTTGTCGCATCCTGGGTGAGTGACTTGCTCGTATCAGCAATGAGTTCCGGTCAGAGTGCCAGTGGCCTCTCAGGAGGACTTGACGCACGCGTTCTTGCATTTGGCTTCGGGCTCTCTTTGTTCTCCGGAATCCTCTGCGGCCTTCTGCCGGCTCGAGGCATGACGGGCGGGGACATGCTCACTGCACTCAAGGATCAATCCGTGGGTAGCTTGGCCAGCACCTCACAAGCTCGCTTGAGGAGAAGTCTCGTCGTTTTGCAGGTTGCCCTGACGATGCTCCTGCTCGTTGGCGCGGGTCTCATGGCGCGCACTCTATGGAACCTGCGCGGAGTTGATCTCGGCATCAACGCCGACCATCTGATCACATTCTCGATCGCTCCCGAGCTAAACGGATACAAGCCGGAAAAGACCATCGCGCTGACTGATCAACTGTCTGATGCATTGAACGGTGTCATAGGTGTCGTCGGGGTAGGAGTGGCAGAGGTTCCGCTTCTGACCGACAACAGCAATGCGAGCAATGCCACTTTCGAGGGCGCCACTAGTGGACCTGGTATCGATTCGCAAGTTCTGCGTAACCCGATTGGCCCCGGGTTTCTCGCGACCCTCGGTATTCCGCTCGTTTCCGGGCGGGACTTTACGCGAAACGACACAGCCACAAGTCAGAAGGTCGCCCTGATCAACGAAGCAACCGCCAAACAGTTCTTTGCCGGACGCAATCCGGTTGGGACGAGATTTGGCTACGGTGCCGGTGATGTGAAGTTCGATACTGAGATCATTGGCGTGGTCAAGGACAACCGTCAGGTCACCGTGAGGCAAGAGACCAGACCCTTTGTTTACGAACCATATTCGCAGCGGGCCGGGCTTGGAGCAGTCACCTTCTATGTTCGAACCAGCCAGGACCCGGCAGGCATCGGACCGGCCCTGCGCCGCACAGTAGCAGCGCTTGATCCAAATCTCCCCGTCTTCGATCTGAAGACGATGGAGCAGGTAGTCGGAGAGAATCTCTTTGGCGAGCGACTGATGGCAATCCTCTCAATTTGTTTCGGCGTGCTCGCGGCTCTGCTTGCAGCAATTGGGCTCTATGGAGTGCTGGCGTATTGGGTCGTTCAGAGGACACAGGAGATCGGGATTCGCGTCGCGCTCGGAGCGTCTGGACGCGATATCCGCGCGCTTGTGCTTGGGCAGGGGATGCGGTTGACGGCCGTTGGTATTGTGCTGGGCATCATCGGGGCTGTTTCATTGAGTCGTTTGGTAAGCAGCATGCTTTTTGGTATCAGCGCGATGGACCCAATCACGATCGCAGGTGTCGCGATTCTGTTTTTGCTGGTGGCATTGCTGGCGTGCTACATCCCGGCGCGAAGGGCAACCCGCGTTGATCCCCTCATCGCGCTCCGGTACCAGTGAGCGACGAACTCAGACGTTCGAAAACCCGGAATGCAATAACGTCCGCAGCGACTAATATTCGCAGCCACCCGGCCCTCTTAGCCGCGGAGCTCGCTCTGATCAGGATGGGGGTGAATTGATGAACACACTAATCCAGGATTTGCGCTATGGACTGAGAGTGCTTCGCAAGGGTAAGGGCTTCACCATTGTCGCCGTTATCGCGCTTGCCCTGGGAATCGGCGCGAATACCGCCATCTTCAGCGTGGTTAATAAGGTTTTGCTGCAGCCGCTGCCATATGCGAATGCGGATCAACTGCTGATGATCCGAGAAACGAATGTGCCAAAGTTTCCCGAATTCTCGATCGCGCCCGGCAACTTCATCGATTGGCAGAAGCAGTCAACCGTCTTCTCCAGCATGGCGGCCTATCGTGGCCAGGCATATATTCTCGTCGGCGGCAGCGAGCCGGAACGAGTTCGCGCGACCCGCATCACCTCGGGATTGTTTGGGATGCTTGGGGCGGCACCGATCCTCGGCCGCGATTTCACCCCGGAGGAAGACCAGGACGGCAAGGGCAATGTCGTCATCCTCAGCAATGGCTTTTGGCAGCGCAGATTCGGAGGCGATAAGAATGCGGTCGGCCAGTCGCTGACGCTTAGCGGCCAACCGTTTTCCATTGTCGGAATCATGCCGGCTACTTTTAAGTTCCCGGATCCAACGATTGACCTGTGGGCGCCGATCGCCTTTACCGCCCGCGATGCGCAGAACCATGGAGGCCATTACATCTCCGCTATCGCACGCCTCAAGCCGGGTGCGAGCGTAGATCAAGCGCGGAGCGAGTTGGATACCATCGCCGGGCGCTTGTCACAACAGTATCCTGATTCGAACACAGGCTGGGGCGTCAAGGTAGTGCCACTTCAGGACTACATCGTCAACGACGTCAAACCAGCGCTATACATACTGCTTGGCGCCGTTCTGCTTGTTCTCCTGATCGCATGCGCAAATGTCGCGAATCTTCTGCTCGTACGAGCATCCAGCAGACAGAAGGAGATTTCGTTACGAGCCGCGCTCGGTGCGAGTCGTTGGCGAGTCGCACGGCAGCTGCTGACTGAGAGCGTCCTGCTCGCCGTGATTGGCGGAGTCGTCGGTCTTGGCGTTGCGTACTGGGGTTTGTCCCTGCTCCTGCAACTCGCACCCGAGGGCCTGCCGCGAATTCAGGATGTATCGATTGACGGTCGCGCGCTTGTCTTTACCCTGGTGGTGACCGTCATCACGGGCGTTGTTTTCGGTCTGGTACCAGCTCTTCAGGCATCGCGACCGAATCTCAATGAAACCCTCAAGGAAGGAGGTCGCGGAGGCACCGAAGGCACGCGGCGGCAACGCCTGCGAAGCACCCTGGTTGTGGTCGAGATCGCGCTGTCCCTGGTGTTGCTCGTTTGCGCGGGGCTGTTGATAAAGAGCTTTGTGCGGCTCCTTGGAGTCGACCCCGGCTTCAATCCGCAGCATGTCCTTGTCACAGGTATCGGCCTGTCGCCGACAAAGTATCGCGATGACGCGCAGAAGGGAGCGTTCTTCAACCAGTTGCTCGCGGGACTTTCATCGGTGCCGGGAGTGCAGGCGGCGGGAGTCACACAGGCTTTGCCGATCAGCGGCGACTATGTGCTCAGCTTTATCGTTCAGGGTCGTCCAGCCTATAAACCTGGCGAGGGTCCGAGTACGAACTATTACTCGGTAAGCGCAGACTACTTCAAGGCCATGGGCATCCCACTTCTGCGCGGGCGGTTGTTCAATGACCGCGATGTCCAGGGGGCGCCGCGCGTCGCGATCATCAATGACGCGATGGCAAAGAAGTTCTTTGCCGACGAAGATCCGCTTGGGAAGCGCATCCACGTCAGCAACGGCCCGGAAACCTTCCGGGAGATTGTCGGTGTTGTGGGTGATGTTCGGCAATACGGCCTCGATCAGGCAGCTACCGTGCAGACCTACGAACCGCAGATGCAGGCACCATTTGGTGGTATGACAGTGGTCGTACGAACGGCCGGCGAACCGACAAGTCTCAGCGCTGCGGTCCGCGATCAGGTACGGGCAATCGACAAGGACCAGCCCGTCTCAACGATGCGAACCATGGAGGAGATCGTCTCGACCTCCGTTGCCAGCCGCCGCTTCTCCATGTTGCTGCTCGGTGTGTTTGCCGGATTGGCGCTGGTTCTCGCGGCGGTGGGAATCTATGGCGTGATGGCTTACTCGGTTTCGCAGCGAACACACGAGATTGGCATCCGCCTTGCATTGGGCGCGAGGCGCGGTGACGTCGTTAGACTCGTGCTGGGGCAGGGAATGGCTGTTGCGGGAATTGGAGTGGCGGTGGGAGTCGTTGCCGCTTTTGCAGCCACCAGACTGCTTTCAACGCTCGTCTACGGTGTGAGTCTCACCGATCCGGTGATTTTCGTCTCGATTCCGCTGATCCTCGGTGCAGTTGCGTTGGTTGCGTGCCTGCTGCCTGCCAGACGAGCGACGATGGTCGATCCATTGGTGGCGCTGCGATACGAGTGAGAGCGAGTGATATTGATTAGGGCCTGTGACGCACTGACGGTTGCCGGGATCAGTGCTTTGAGGTCATACACGTCCGTTGACTCGAGCGACAGGTCATTGCAGCTGAAGGGGCCATTTTTAGCGGAGGGCAATGCCGTTCGTAGTCCCGCCTTTAGGCGGAATGGTCCCGAATCGCAGCATTCCGCCTAAAGGCGGGACTACGAACGGCATTGCCATCCGCGAAAGATGGCCAAACTTGAGTGCCACCTGAAGGGGGACCTAACACCCAGCGGGCGATGGAGGTCCGAACGGATGGAGCATCTCTCCGGTAGCAAAGGTTCGGTCTGGCTGATTGAGCCAAGGTACACAACAGTCCAATTCATCGCTAAATTTGGGTTTCTGCGCGAGGTCAAAGGGCGCCTCCCGGATGTGACTGGCTTCATTGTACGCAATGATGAGGACCTCCACGGCTCGTCCGTCGAAGCGGTTATCAGGACGGGCACTCTCGATACCGGAAACCATCGTCGTGACAAACATCTTCAGTCGAAGAACTTTCTCGCGAGCGACGAGTACTCGGAGCTGCGATACGTGAGCAGCAACGTCGTCAAAGGACGAGATCGAGATACACTGCGCGTCACAGGTATGCTCACGTTGCACGGAAAGAGCCGTGAGGTCATTCTCGAGGTGACTGAGGTCGAGCGCAGCCTATCGCCGCAGGGGGACGAGGTCGCCTACTATTCGGCCCAAGCCGAGATCAATCGACACGATTTTGGTGTCAGCGCGCTTCGCTTTGTCATCGGCCGTAAGGTCAAAGTGGTTATCCACGTGCAGGCCGTCAGACAATGAGGCGGCCAGTTGCCAGTTGCCAGTTGCCAGTTGCCAGTTGCCAGTTGCCAGTTGCCAGT
>JBDTUW010000283.1:0-5974 GCA_040007555.1 Acidobacteriota bacterium
TGGATAAATACGGAATTGCAAATAGCTTTGAAGTATATCAAGGCACGCATACCAGTGGGATGGCCGTGCGCTTTCAGACTTTCGTAATGCCGTTCTTCAGTAAGCATCTATGTTTCAGCAACGATTGTAAGTAGAGAACAAGTTCTATGAAAAACAATCTTGTGGCAGCGAACTACGGATGAAGACGGCGGCCACCACAATGAAGGTGTGACGGCCAAATTGGGATTCATGATCCTTCCACCATCATTTTCTGCGGTGGGCGACTACAAGGAATGCAGCGAACCGATCATCTTGATCGGCGATTGCAGAACGGGTAAGACACATTTCTTGGCATCAGGCCTTTGCGTCGCCACCAGCCGGCAGAAGAAACGAGCCCGGTTTATCCCGGCGGCCGGGTTGGTTAACGAACTGGTCGAGGCACAACACCATAATCAGTTAGGACGCGTGCTCCAGGGCTGGAGCCGTTATGATCTGATCGTGATCGATGAAGGTCGACTACGTACCGTTGGCAGAAATTGGAGCGGAGTTGTTTTCAAGTAGTCAGCAACCGGGCTGAGAAGGCGGCTCGGATCGTCACTACCAACCTGTCATTCTCGGAATGGACGCAAGCCTTCAACAATGCTCGACTCTGCAAAGCCCTACTCGACAGGATTACGGATCGGGGGACGATCCTCGAGACGGGGAGCGAATCCTTTCGTTTGCGCCGAACTCCGCAGACCAAACGCAGGTCGCCAGCTTCAATAACACTGTCCTGAGATTAGAACGCAGCCAGTGGGAACTCAACCGGGGTGGGCAAAATCAGATTGTCAAAACCACCGTAAGCGTAATTCACTCTTAGTTGCTGTGAGATAACCGTGTGATAGACTACATTCCTTAGCGTTGATCGAGTAGAGATCGAATAGAGACGTGTCCTCGTTGCTCCAATAGAAGAAGTCATCCTCATATTTTGTGTAGCGTCGGCTGTTAGCCGCCACGATTTTTCGACGTCAACAGTATTCACTGCCACTGTTTTTTCGAGCGGCCAGTTCGACGCGCCGGAGGCAACCAATGACTGCCAGGAGTGCCAGCGGGGATGGAGCGAACGCGCGAGACGCTCTTGACGAAATCACGCTACTTCGCGGTCTACCCGAATCTCACCTTCAACAAGTGTCGGAACAGCTGCACGGCAGGTCCTTTCCCGCCGGGACGACCCTCATGACGGTCGAACAGTCTGGAGATGCCGTCTATTTTATTCAGAGCGGAACCGTCAAGGTTCACATTGAACAGGAGGATGGCACCGACGTTATTCTCGCCATTCTTGGGCACGGTGAAACGGTCGGTGAAATGAGCGTGCTCGACCATAAGCAACGGGCGGCAAGCGTGCTGACCCTGGAGGAATCGTCCCTGCTTTGGATGGACCGCGCCGCCTTTCGTAGCTGCCTTCTGACGATGCCGGTACTTGCTTACAACCTCGCATGCCTTCTGTCCGCCCGCCTCCGGCACGCCAATGATCAGATTCAGTCGCTCGCGGCCTGCGGTACGGAGACTCGCATCGCCCGACAGATTCTTGCGTTTGCGGAAAAGTATGGAAGGCCTTCGGACGACGGTCTGCTGATACCCATTCGACTGACGCAGACCGATATCGCCGCGCTGACCGGGGCATCGCGCGAGCATACGAACAAGATACTCGTCTCCTACAAGGAGCGAGGCTATCTCTCGACGGACCGGCGTCACTACTTTACGATCCATAACTCCGAGGCTCTGACCCGCCGCTCGGTCTGATCTCGCGGCGCACTTGCCAGCCGGGCGTCTGGCGTCGAGACTTCCCAACCTTGAGCCACCTTACATATAGAATCGGCTGCGGAAGGAGAGGGCGAGTCATGTTTGGGCAATCTTCCAGATCACACTTCACCGGAATATCCGCATGTTTTAGGATCTTCATTGTCGTAACGCTGTTGAGTCTCATTCCCCCGCGAGCGATGGCGCAGGGTCACAAGTCAAACACCCGCCAACAGCCAGCGACTGACTGGCCAGCGTATGGCCGCGATGCGGGCGGAACTCGCTATTCCACACTAAAGCAGATCGATCGCACAAATGTCGGGACACTGAAGGTGGCCTGGACCTACCGTACGGGCGCCGAAGAGGTGAAGGCTGCATCGGCAGCAAACGCGGCGTTCGAATCGACGCCTATCCTGGTAGGTGGTCTGCTCTACCTGACGACACCGTATAGTCGAGTGATCGCTCTCGATCCGGCAACGGGAGTTGAGCGCTGGAGCTTTGACCCGAAGGTTCCGCTCGATCGACGATACTCCGAGATGACTTCGCGCGGTGTTTCGACCTGGCCGGCGGCAAACGACGCCCGACCGCAGGTTAAGGGAATGGCGCGACGCATCCTCGTTGCGACCCTCGATGCGCGCCTGATCGCGCTCGATGCTGTAACGGGAAAGCTCGTGCCGGACTTTGGTGAGAACGGTCAGATCGATCTGACTCAGGGCGTCCGTATTGCAGCCCGCGGCGATTACCAGGTGACTTCCCCGCCGGCGGTAATTGGTGATGTGGTCATCGTCGGATCTTCGATTGGGGACAACCGCGGAGTCGAGCTCGAACGCGGTGTGGTGAGAGGTTATGACGCGGTCACAGGCAAGCTTCGATGGAGCTGGGACCCGATTCCGAAAGACGCAACGGACGCGGCGCGAGCGAGTTGGCAAGGTGAAAGCGCGACGAAGACTGGAGCGGCCAATGCGTGGTCCATTATTTCCGCCGATATCGAACGCGGTCTTGTATTCGTCCCAACCAGCAGCCCGAGTCCCGACTATTACGGAGGCGAACGCAAGGGGGACAACCACTACGCAAATTCGGTCGTCGCCTTGAGGTCAGCGACAGGCAAGCTGGTCTGGCACTTTCAGGTTGTGCATCACGATTTATGGGATTACGACGTTGCATCGCAGCCAATGCTCGTTGATCTGAAGCGAAATGGGCGAAACATTCCGGCCGTGGTAGTCGGAACAAAAATGGGGCTTTTATTTGTTCTCAACCGGATCACAGGCAAGCCACTCTTTCCGGTGGAGGAACGCCCAGTGCCGCAAACCAACGTACCGGGGGAGCAAACTTCCGCGACGCAACCCTTTCCGAGTTTGCCGCTTCCTTTGATTCCTCATCAGCTCAAGGCAGAAGCGGCGTGGGGAGTGAGCGATACAGACCGCAATTGGTGCAGAGAACATCTGACTTCACTGAGAAACGAGGGGATATACACCCCACCGAGCCTCGAGGGGACGCTGGCGATTCCCGGTAATGCCGGGGGAATGAACTGGAGTGGGATGTCGTTTGACCCAACGCGAAATCTGCTCTTCACCAATACCAACCACATACCGTTTACCGTGCGACTGATCCCGCGGGAAGAATATCTGAAGATGGCTAACACCGGTGGCCTGAACCGGTTCAAGGGTGAGTTTGGCAGACAGACTGGAACTCCTTACGTCCTCTACCGCGAGCCGTTGCGGGCCCCGAGCGGAATACCCTGCGCGCCTCCGCCCTGGGGGAGGTTGTCGGCCGTCGATCTCGCGACCGGTAAGCTCCGGTGGGAGAGCCCACTGGGAATGATTCCACAATTGGCGATGCTGGGCTCAAAGGCTACGGAGTTCGGTTCTTTCAACCTCGGTGGGTCGATGGTCACCGCCGGCGATCTTGTCTTCATTGCGGCAGCCATGGACGAGAAGCTTCGGGCATTTGATGTCGAAAGCGGCAAGATTGTTTGGGAGGGCTCAATTCCGGCGAGCGCACAGGCAGCGCCGATGACTTACGCCGTGGGTGGAAAGCAATTCATCGTCATCTGTGCAGGCGGACATGGAAAGCTGGGTACAAAACGCGGCGACCATGTGATCGCATTCGCTCTCCCCTAAATGCGACGTCAGGTGCTGTTTTTTCGCGCGCTCAAGCGGCAGGGGTCAGGGGTCAGGGATCAGCGTTCGTAGTACCGCCTTAGGCGGAATCTCGGATACCGCGTCATTCCGCCTAAAGGCGGTTGCCGCTGCACCAAGGTGCAGCGAAGAAAAGCGGCGGCAAGCCGCGCGCACTCCAAGATCGAGCCGTGCGCCTCGGGCGTTAAGTCAGCGCAAAGAGGTTTCCTTTGTAACGAGTGCCCCTCGCCTATGGATGAGGTTGGCCCGCTGCGGGCCTATCCGTTGTGGCTGTTGCTTCCGGCCCGAATCTGATCTGCCTCTTGATCGCTCCCGCGACCTGGTCACCGAAAATCGCGCGCACGACGGCCCAACTCAAAACGACGCAGATAACCATTCCCGCAAACCCTGCCGCAATTGTCCTCCTCATCGACCAACTTCCGGCCGGAGTCGTGACTGCGGCCGGTCCTGAAATCGGCTCAGGTCCACGATCAAAGAGCAACAGCGCAGTGCAGATTACCGCGTTGAGGAAGATGACTCCCTCAGTAATCAGCCGCGCGGGAGCGAACGCCACGACTGACCGCTCAAAATTGCCGACGACCACCCACCACAGCAACACGAGGTAGAACAGCTGAGCTTTGCCGCGCCAACTTACCGGAATGAACGCGAGGGCGGTTTTCCGATGCCGCAAAATGACGGCAACAAACATGACCGTCAGCGCGAGGTAAGCCAGTGCAAACCAATTCCCGGCTGAGATCCCGAGAATCGTCTGGGGCACGGCCTCCGCCTTGACCCATTCGATCGGATTCCTCCGGAAGTTGAGATACGTGATTCCCAGCAGCACGAAGCTGATTGCATAGACGTCAGTCCACGCACTTACTTCGTTTTCATCGGTGACTGGCTTTTCTTGCCGCGCGAGCTGAATAAGGACGAGCGCGATCCCGATTCCATTGATCGCTCCATACGATTGCTCCATGACGCTATGCCAGTTCGTCTGCCAACCGGTCGCGACACCGATGAGCTTGATCAGATTGGCGAATGCGAAGCCAAATCCTCCGACGAACCCCGATACTAAAGCGGCGTAGGTCAGCGAGCGCAGGCCGCGACGCTCAAAAAAGATCAGCATCCCAGCGACCATTCCGAGACATCCGGCCCAGTTATCTCCACGAGGCGGGGTCATGCGCAAGCCGAAGACCAGGACCAAAATTACAAAACCAGCCCACCAGCCAACAGCGAGATGAAGAATCAGCGATGTGGCGTCATCAAACCGGCGACGAATAAGCGCCAGGAGCGTAACAACCACAATGGCAACCAGGACACCGAGCCAGTCAGTGTCGTACCAGTACAGGGGGCTTTGCTGACGGTAATCGGAGTTGACGGTGACAAGCCACTCCTCAAAAAAGTCCTGCATCCACCAGGCGATGAATATCACGGTCAGGGGCAGAAAGAACTCAGTCAGTCGGCGCCGATCAAGCACCGCCGGGAGCGCCGTGCCAGCACCGCCCACCGCTCCCCAGAGAAAGCCAATGAGGAATAGCGAAGCGAACCCGTAGAGAATAGAGAGCGAATGCCCCGAATGCGTATACCCGAGGACCTGCCCGTATGACATGCTCCCGCCAAAGGACCATCCGATCGCCCCGAAGAAGGCGAAATAGCCTATCCGTCGCATCCAGTCATCACGTCCGATTGTAACTACCGCTGCAATCGCGGCAAGCGCGCCGGGGATCATGGCGCCAATCTCGTGCCCGAAATTGCCGCGGATACCCCAACCTATCGACAGCGACAACGCAGTGAGCAGGATGATTCGTGATCGCGACATTTCGATCATGAGGTACCAGGTGTCAGCTCTTGATTAACGCAGAGGCGCGGGGCAACAGAGCCGCCCGAGGAGAATCGCGCCGCACCACCTCTACTCTGCGTTGACAAATACTTCACCCAATAAACTTATACCCAACGCCATGAATGGTGATAAGGAAGCGAGGGTCATTGGGCATGTTCTCAATCTTCTGCCGTAATCGAGCGATGTGCGAATCAACCGTTCGCGTTGAGGGAAAGCTATCGTAGGACCAGACACTATTCAAAAGCTGCTCGCGGCTGAC
>JBDTUW010000284.1:0-5965 GCA_040007555.1 Acidobacteriota bacterium
ACAATCCCCGCCCCCTACGGCCTTTGCGTGAGTTTTCCTGTTCGCCCACCGGAGTGTTTCTGAGGAGTCCTTCATGGTTCTTCAGGTTTGTCCTTGAGCCTTCCGAGGATGCGATAGATGTGAATCAGGCCACGATCGATCATTCGCTCACCGGCACCGACCTCGACTCGAGTGACAATCGTGTTTGCCCCATATCCACCTGATACAGCTGCGCTCATCGTCGGGAAATAACCGTAATAACCGTTGGTGTAGCCACAAAGGAACGTAGCAGCAAGAGGCGAGCGTTGCTTGAGAAGAAGCTGCAGCCCGACGAATGGCTCACCTGGCAGACCGACGATCGCGATCTGCTTGTTGATGACGAGGGTGGTCACCGGAGTGGAGATCTCGGGCACGACATAGCGTTGATAGCGTCGAGATCCGCCCTCACGGTAGGCCGCCGTCAGCATCGCGCTAAGTTTGTCGAGGTCCCAGCGATTTCGGAATCGCAGCTCCTCGCTCAAAAAGGCAATATCCGGATTCGCGGGGCGTTCGGTCATGATCGTTCGCGCTACGCGCACCACCTCACGACCGAGTTGCCGGCCGAGATTTCGCATCTCCTCGTCGGCATTCTCGGCAAGTGGTGTTTTGTCGATCATCGGATTGATGTCCCCGGGAGCTCCCTGCAAAAAGAAACCTAATGGAGCAGTGACGCCGCTCGTCGTTAGCTCGGAAGCGATATATTCTGCCATCGCACCAGGATAGTCGGCAGAGTAGCGAAGGTTGTCAGGGCCAAAGACCACCGGATGACACGCGTAGTTCACCAGCACTGCCAAGGGGTTTCCGCGAGAGTCGTCGACGCGGATGACGCCAACACTCGGGTCGACAAGGCCTGTCTGCTGGTTGGTGCTATTCCGCCAGAGCATCTTCACACTGCCATCCGACTGGACGACGCGTCGATTGTGGCCAATGATCGATTGACCGAAGCCGACACCGATGCGAGCCGGCACCAGCCTCCCGCTCGCCTCGCCGATTGCGTTGACGATGCGCTCCAGCGCTCGTTGTTCCCACGCCGGCGGTTCGCCAACATAATCGTCCTCGATAACCGGCCCGGAATGAGTATGTGACGCAATAAACATCACTTCATTGACGCGATGGTCTCGACTGACGCGCTCGCGCACCCACGCTATCTGGGGAGGCCCAAAGCTTCGACCCAGATCCAGAGTTACCAGTGCAACCGTCTGTCGCCCGTCTGACAGTACGAGCACACGCGCGTAAAGGGGATCGAGAGTGCTTGACGCGGGGCCGGAGCGGTCCCCATAACCCCATAATTCAACTCCAGGCGGCGGGGTAATGTCGACGCGTGCAACACCCGCACGGAAGGCTCCCTGCGCACTTACGAGAGGTGCGAGAACGCATAAGCAAAGCAGAAACAGTGTAAGTCGACGCATATTGATCCTGGAAATCGGAAGCTTGCGATACCAACGACGATAAGCGATTGAAACCAGCGCAGCTATCATCGCGGAATGACATTGAGCTTGCCTGCCATCCTGAAGAGATTGACGACGGCCCGATCGATGATTGCCTCACCTGCACCCGTCTCAATGTTTGTGTTGTAGCCGGCTCCATACCCGCCTTCACTTGCGGCTCGAATGGTGGGGACATATCCAATCCAGTCGCCGCCGGCGCTGAAGGTGTATCCAAACAGAAAAGTATTTGTAATTTCAGACTTGTCGCGGAGTGCAATCTGCAGGTCGACAAAGGGCTCACCAGGCACAGTGGCGATCGCGATCTGCTGATTGATGAGCAACGTCGTCAGACCGGCGCGGATGTTCTTGCCAGCATTCCAGCGGTCACGAAACGTGACAACCTCGGCTGACGCCAGGAGCTGCGGATTCACGTTGTCGCGCGGTCTCAGCTTCGAAAGGACCTCAAGAGCCGCCGTCGCAAGTGCATTTCCCATGCGCTCTGCCTCAGCAAATCCATTCTGAGCAACCGGCTGCTTATCGAGATATGGGTTGATGTCGCCGGCGCCACCCTGAACAAAGAGGCAAAGTGCACCTGGGAATTCGCGTTCAAGGCGTCGCGCGACGTAACCAGGATAGTCAGCTGAGATCGTACGATTGTCCGGCCCGAGAATGACGGCGTGGCAAGCGTAGTTGACGATGGCAGCGCGTGCCTTTCCCGTAGCGTCATCGACGCGGATGACTCCGAGAGAAGGGTCGAGTGGAGAAGTTGGCGCTCGTTCGGCATTGCGCCAGAGCATCGTGACCTTTCCATCCGCCCCGAGCTTGCGCCGATTGTGCCCAAGATAAATCTCACCGAATCCCGCTGAGATTCTTGCGGTGAACATCTGCTTGCTGGCGGCTTCGATGGCGCCCAGCATCTTGTCTTCGGTGTCGCTGAACCACGAGCGATCAGCGCGTGGCCAGGTTTTGTCCTCCCAGGTGAGAGGACCTGAATGATTGTGTGTGGACGCAATCAGGACGTGATCGGCGAGTTTGCGTTCTCTCACCAGAGAGACTACGCGTTCGGAAGGAAATGACCGCAGATCACAACTGATGATGGCAACCGTCATCTCATCCGTCTTGAGGACCAGCACGGTCGCGTAGAGTGGATCGTGGATACCAGTGGATGCGCCAGACCGGGCTGCATAGCCGCCCATTGGAAATCCGACCGGTGGGGTAATCTCGACGCGAGCGACGCCGGCTGAAAGGTCGCGAGCGGATGCGACAACAGCGATCTGAGCCAGCAAGAATATCGCGGCAGCAAACGACCTGCGAGGATTCACTCTCACGCTCCTTTGGCAGTCTTGAATGGAATATCCGATGGTGGCGATTGTAGGTCGAAATCGAATGAAACTCGAGGGACGGAATTGCCTCATCAGAAATGTGCCCGAAATGGGTATCGTTGCGTGGAGAAGGTCCACGCGCGTGATCTCACTGATGGGCATGGCCGAGTGCAGATGCCGTATGCACTAGCCCGGAAATATCCAAACGCCTCGTCGGAATGGGGCTGGCAGTTCGTGTTTCCACAAATGAAGCGGTGGGTCAATGCGCGAACCGGAGAGCAAGGGCGTCATCACACAGACGAATCGATCTTTGGAAAAGCAATTGCCGCTGCGGTGCGTGAAGCCGGGATCACCAAACACGCGACGTCGCACACGTTCAGGCATTCCTGCGCGACGCACCTGCTTGAAGACGGCTATGATATACGCACCATTCAGGAGTTGCTCGGCCACAAAGATGTGAAGATGACGATGGTCTATACTGACGTCTTGAACCGCGGCGGCAGAGGAGTCAGGAGTCCAGCCGACGCGCTATGAGTGGATGGGTCCGGCGGTTTATTCGGAAACAGAATAATAAGACCCTGAAGCACATCAACCGTGCCGCCATAGGGTGAGCTGGCAAGGGTTGCCACGACAGGCGCGGAAAGCAAATGGAGTCGGGATTTATTCCGAAACCAGATATACATAGTTATGCGGCATCGAGTTTCCTATGAACAATATTCCTGATTTCGCAGACGCGGTCCGACAGTTCCGTCAGTTCTTGATTGATGATGGTCATTCAGCAAACGTGTTCTGGATCTTTCGTGACGACGTGTGGAAACTGTCGCCTACGGATGTGCGTGTCAGGTATCCGTCGCCCGCGAAGAATATTGCTCTGGCGCAAAAAGTCTTTGCCGAAGGTCGTGAACGAGGTCTCGTTGAGATCCAAGCACTCGCCACTGCGGGTGAAGAAGTCGCGGCTACCGTTTGGTTTCCTAAGTACCCCGAAGAAGAGGTACAGGGTTGGAATCAAGGCATGAAGCTCTCGATTGCGAAACCGCTGCCGCACGCGAAAAAGATTCAAGCGCTACGCTGGTCGCTCCTTCGGTTGTTGCCCCGCTTCCGGCGTTACCAGAAAGTAGAATTTGGCATCGGGACGAAATCTTGGGCGGCGGCCGCATAACAAAGCCTTGCAGCTGACGGCGCGATAGCATGCTTCCCGAGTAACTTTGTTCCTTCAGCTTGAATGCTGATCGCGCTCGCCGCAGCTGAAGCCCAGCGTTCCGCCGCTCCCAGGTCGCGCCGCATCACTTGAGAGGAAGACTCCATTGACGATTCGCGCGTTGATTCCAATTAACGACATCGAGATGTACTTCGAGATGCGGGGCGATGGGGATCCCCTCGTCCTGCTCCATGGTGGCGGCGGGATCGGTGCCAATTGGGGTCTCATCTTTGGGGAGCCACCGAGCGGCTACCGGCTGATCATCCCAGATCTTCGCGGCCACGGCCGATCGACGAATCCCGCAGGCCAGTTCACCTTGCGCCAGTGCGCACTCGACGTCCTCGCGTTGCTCGACCACCTCGAGGTTCGACAGTTCAAGGCGATTGGGCTGAGCCTCGGAGCCAAGACACTGCTGCATATTGCGACGCAGGAGCCGAAACGAGTGGACGCGATGGTTCTGGTGAGTGCCGCACCCTACTTCCCTGAGCAGGCTCGGGCATTGATGCGCAAGGTCCGAGCCGAGGCGCAGACCGAAGCAGAATGGAAGAGTATGCGAGCTTGGCATCAGAGCGACGAGCAGATCAAGGCCCTATGGCAGATGGCGCGGGGGTTTGCGGACAGCTATGACGACCTCACCTTCACACCGCCATACCTGGGCACGATTTCGGCACGGACGCTCATCATCCACGGGGACCGAGACGAGTTGTACCCGGTCCGCCTCGCGGTCGAGTTGTACGAATCGATTCCCCGGGCACACCTCTGGGTGGTTCCCAACGCGGGCCATGGCCCCATCTTTGGCGCGAGAGCAGAACAGTTCCTATCGACCGCCCTGCGGTTCTTGGGGAACAGCGATGAGATGGATTGCCCGCCGTCGCGGCCGAACTAGAGGATGCACCGGAGCCCTCGCACATATGCTCGTCGGTGGCTCTGGGTGCCGTCGCGCGGGCCCGGTGATCCTTGTTGTTCGACGGCTTTCATTCTTCGGAAGAGAACATGGTAATTGAGTCCAGCCCACGTATCGTTTACAACAGTACGGGGATTGCCGTAATAATGCGTCGCAAGAAGATATTGGTGATCATCATCGCGCTGGCGTTGGTGCTTGCCTGTATCGTCGCGCTGAGACTGCGAAGGGACAAGCCGATTGGCCCGAGTGTGTCGGAAACTTCGCGATTAATCGGAGGCCCGGCCTTCGAGGTTCAGGTCGAGATGCCTGCCTTCAATTCAGGTCGCGCACCCTGGGAACTCCCTGGCGTCATCTTGGGTTACGATCGGGGACCGCGGTTCAATCAGGCAAGTCCTGGCGCCCAGGTCGGCAAGATAGCACCGGATCATCTCGAGCTTAGCGCCGACGGCGGCTGGGACCTTTTGATCGAGACCGACGGCGAAGGACGGCTCGCTAAAGGAACACACGTCGCACTTCCGGTAAAACTCGGGGGCAGACTGGTGAAATTCAACTGCCGAGCCGTAGATCCGACTGTTGGCTATCTTCACACCACCGCGCGCCCGGGCTCGGATGAACTCGAAGGGAGCTTCCAACTGGAAGTCGCTATCTGCAAAAATGCTGTCTCAGGAAAAACTGCCGCGTGGCCCTACCGACCCCTCAAGGTTCGTGGCAAGTTTGCAGGGTTGAAAAAGCAAGGATGAAGAACGTCGCGGCCCGCGCGCGGGTTTGGGTACGGTACGAACGCGAACTCGTTCCTTAACCCAAACGCCGTCGACTTCGGGAGTCTTGGCGCTGCAATTAACGTCAACACGCGTGCTAACGTCGATGCCGGCGCTTTCAATCAAGGCCACAACCTGCACAAGCTGACGCTGACAACTTCGGCGAGTGTGACGATCCCGATCTTCCCGCCACACTGTTAGGGAATCGGGCTGAGTTCGTCGCTATTCGCCTCGATCGCAAGCCGGCGCTATGATCGACTTAGAGATTCAGGTCAGCATTTGAATTGAACTGCCATGCAACCTTTTATTGGCCGCGGCTAGGTGTCTGTCAACCCGGG
>JBDTUW010000285.1:0-5958 GCA_040007555.1 Acidobacteriota bacterium
GGACGGTCGTGCACCTGCTGCTCTTCACCGCGATTGCCAAGCTCGCGTCGCTCATCCTCCAGGCTTCGCGAGTAAGGTTCAAGTTTGCCAGTGCGAGAGAGGGTGTTGCGGTCGAGGAGAATCAATTCTCGCTCCCGTAGGTTCGACTGAATGATGTCGCCCGTTTGCAGATAGAGGATCGCGCCTCCAAGACAGGCTTCAGGCGTAACATGCCCAATCGCAGCGCCGTAGGAGACTCCAGAATAGCGACCGTCGGTGATTATCATGGCCAGCTTCTTGAGGTGTCGATTGGCATTGATATGCTGCATCGGATTGAACATCTCCGGCATTCCATATCCTTGCGGACCCTGACCACTGATGACGATCGAGAACTTCAGTGCGCCGAGCTCGACGAGGGCGGCGAACTGCTCATCGTGCGACATATCTGCGAGCGATGCCCCCGTGTCCAGACCCGAATTGTGGCTGGCGATCCGCGCAAGCTCCGCCTCCGACAGTGCCGCCTGGTCGCGCAGCCGGTCGAGCAGATGAACATCAAGGAGCTCGGCGTTCGCATCATCCTCGTTCTCGAAATAGACAACTACCGAGAGCCGTCTGTCGAACTCGTTCAATTGCGATTCGGGCATGCCGCTGATTTTGACCACCGCGGATTCGAAAAAATTGCTCCTCAAAATGTCTATCCCGCTGACGGGTCTCCGCGGCGACGCAAGAATGATTGGGTTGTCAGAAACCCCCGATGCTGCCAGATTTCGCGTGTCTGAAAGGCGTTCGCGCCACGACGTGCCCGTCGCGGTCGGCGCATCCACCATCATCGGCACACCATTCCTTGCCAACTCGTAGGTCACCGTCTCCATTCCTCGAATCTGACCCGAACAGCACTGTGCCGCCAGCTCGAAGATGGTTCTGCCCTGGGTCAGGCTGTAGTCGAACAGATCCGGTATCTGTTTTTCCCGACGAATGCGGTCGTAGTCCCAGATCGAGAAGTCCACGCCCGCATAAATCACGGCTGCGACGAGGTGCATGATCAGATTGGTCGAGCCGCCGGTCGTCGAATGTATCCGCACGGCGTTCTCGATATTGCCGCGCACCATGTTCGAAACGGAGTATTCGGGCTTGTTGCAATAGGAGAACAGCGCGTCTACCGACTGGTTGACGCGCGTCTGATCCGGTGGTTCCGTCAGGAGCTCGAGCGCCGGATGTACGAGGCCGAGTGCTGCGACGACGTGGCGCGAGGAATTTCCCGTCCCGTTGAAAGCGCAGATCCCACCCTTGCCGTCGCACGTGGCAACGCCAAGGCGCTTCTCGAAATACTTGTGACGCTCCGGACTCAGAAGGCCGACCGACGCGGCCCGCTGAAAGACACCCTGAAACTGAGTGTTGGACGAACACTGGAGAACGTAGGCAAGTGCATCACGAAGGTCGTCCGCGATTTCTGAATGGTCGGCATTCTCTGTCTCTTTCGCAAGACTCTCGAGTTCATCGCGAACGTCCTGCGGGATTGTCCCTCCCTTGAGTACGTGAGCAGGAGCGAATGTGGCAAAGACGGGAGCGTCTCCTCGTTGCTGCCTTGTCACATCGAGGCACGCGAGGGCGGCGACTGCAGCAAGAGGCTGTTTGTCACAACCCTGAAGGACAAAGGCGCCGTGGTACGACTGAGCCTCCATCTGGTTGGCGATCATGGTCGCCATCGCATTTCGGGATTCGAGCGAGTAGCACATTCCGACGTGGGACTGAGCAGTTCCGTCGCAGAGGACCGGCGTCGCAAATGAGAAGGGAACTCCGCCCATCTGCCAGATACGGATTGCAGCACGTGCGGTGGTCTGGAAGTCCATGATATGCGCCGGATGATCGGGTGAGCCCCCGATGATTGCGACTCGAGGAGCATTGTCCTCGAGCCGATCCCAGACCTCTTCGAGCGAATAGGAAAACGAATTCATGGACTCGCGGGATGAGAGCGTCGCTCGTGCACGGTCAAGGAGAGCTGCAACCGTGATGGGCTCGTTCGCTTTTCCCTGTACCTCACGCCGGTACGGGTTCTCTCCGCGCAGAATCGTCAGTTTAGGTGGCACAGTCCCCCCCGTTTGATTTTGGATTTTAGATTTTGGGTTTTTGATTGAAGAATTGAAGAATTTGGATTACTTGAGACTCGAGATTTGAGATTTGAGATTCCTGGAGTATCGGTCCTACATTCCCCGGGACAAACCAATCCAAAAACCGCAATCAATCCAAAAGCCTTTCAACCTTACAAGGTCGAAGCGTTGGTTTTTCCACACCCCCAAATCAATCCCAAGACCCCCAAATTAATCCAAAATCCAAAATCGAAACTCCGAAGTGAGCCTGGACCGAATAAGTGCTCCCTAATCCAAAATCCACAATCTAAAATCTAAAATCCGCTAAGAGTGTATGAAAACTCGACTTAGAAGTCGAAGACTCCTGGAAAAGTTTAGTTTTTTGAAACCGCTTCATCGAGGTCACCGTCTGATAAGGGAACGCATGCTCACGATAGCGGGTGTGCTAGTAAAATACTGATAAATCAGCAAGAAGTGGAAGTCGAGTCTTAATTGAGGATTATGAAACACGTTGCCAAGTTCTTCCGAGTTTTTTGTGGGTTGATGATCTTAGCTTTGCCCGCCTTTGGACAAACAGGAACGACGCTTCGGGGCCAGGTGGTCGATGAAGTAAACGCCGTCATTCCGGGTGCTAGTGTAGCCCTGACGCCAGCTGGCGGAAAGGCACGGACCGCCGTCAGCAACGCGAACGGAGAGTTTGCGTTTCAGAATGTCGTTCCCGGTACCTATGCTGTGACCGTTGGGTTCAAGGGCTTTCAGCCATATATCAATCATACGGTGACCGTTCCGGCCTTAAATAATTTTCTCAAGGTTGAGATGGTCGTCGAGGCCATGAATGTCGAGACTGACGTTAAGTCCGAAGAGAACATAGTCACCGTTGAGCCAGATCAGAATGCGAATGCAACGGTGCTTGGCGAGGAGTTTATCCAGACTCTTCCGGATAACGAAGATGATCTGAGAGCGTACCTGCAGGGCCTGGCTGGTCCGGGCGCAGCTGGCGCATCCGGTGGTGAGGGTGGCGCACAGATTTATGTCAATGGGTTTACGTCCGGTCGCCTGCCGCCACGAGAGGCGATCATGCAGATTCGGATCAATCAGAATCCATTTGCGGCAGAGTACTCGCGGCCAGGGAGCGGCAGAATCGATATCGTCACGAAACCGGGCAACGATACTCTTCGCGGTTCGGTGAATGCTGGATATCGCAACTCGTTCTTTGATGCTCGGAATTCATTTGCAGTCACCAAACCTGATCTCGATCAACGCCGTTTTGGCCTGACGTTGAGCGGCCCGATCATCAAGAAGAAGATGTCCTTCTTTGCGAACATCGAGCGACGCAACCTGATTGGCGCCTCTCCAGTGGTCGCGACGACTCTTGATGGAATGTTCACGGCGAACGTCGAATCGCCCAGCGACAACACCAATTTCAATGGGCGCGTCGACTACCTCCTTAACGACAAGAACACGATCAGCCTCAATTATAATTACTCTCGCGGTAACAACTACAACCGGGAATTCTCGGTGGGCCGTTTTGGTGGTGGTGGCGGTTTTGGCGGCGGTGGCGGCGGCGGTGCCTTTGGGGCATTTGGCGGTGGCGGGGGCAGCAGCTCCAATTACACGCTGCCGGAACAGGGCTCAGATAGCCGTTCACGGGATCACAGCCTGCAGGTGTCGGACACGTGGATTATCAACTCGCGACTCATTCATGAAGCGCGCCTGCAGTATCGGCGCGAGCGGAGCAGCAGCATTGCCCGCACTTCGGGTCTCACCATCAACGTCCTCGATGCCTTCAATGGCGGCGCATCCGCGTGCTGCCCGAACGACACGCTCGACACAAAAATCGAACTCCAGGATTACCTCACCTTCAGCGCGAAGAAGCACACGCTGAAAGGTGGATTCCAGCTCGAATACAACAACAGCTACAGCAACAATCAAAATAATTTCAACGGGACATACACGTTCTCGTCGCTTGAGATATATCGCCTGGCCGTAGCCGGACAGACGGTGCCTCCGGGTCTCGTCGGCAGGTCGCAGTTCACGCTCAATCAGGGGAATCCAGAGCTGGCATTCAATCAGTCAGAGATGTCCTGGTTCTTACAGGATGATTTCCGGGTTTCGCCGACATTTACACTCTCGATGGGACTGAGGCACGAGTTCCAGACGAATCTTGCTGACAAGAATAACTTCGCCCCCCGGCTAAGCATCGCCTGGTCACCGTTCAAGGATCGCAAAACGACCTTTCGTGCGGGTGGCGGGATGTTCTACAGCCGTCTGAATGATGGTACATATTCATCCATCCTCCGCTACACTGGAGATCGACAGACGAGCATCATCATCAACAATCCGCTTTTTCCAGATCCGTTTGCGGGAAGCCCGGACTTGTCAGTGCAAAATACGTTCAGGAGAGTGCTCGATCCCGACCTCAAGGCGCCGTATATCATCAACTTCAACGTTAGCGTCGAGAGACAGCTGCCGAAGGGATTGATCGGCACCTTTACCTATATGTATACGCGTGGCGTGCATCAGTTTCGTTCGCGGAATATCAATGCGCCGCTGCCTGGGACCGGCCTTAGACCCAACCCAAACGAGGGCAATATTTTCAATCTGGAGTCGACAGGTTTCTCCGAATACAACGGCTTCATTTTTGGACTAAGCCGGAGGATGGGCGCTCGGTTTACATTCTTCAGCAACTACTCGCTTGCCTGGAACAAGAATGATTCTGGCGGCGTCTTCTCGACACCAGCGAATAACTATGATCTGGCATCCGAGTGGGGACGAGCGGGTCAGGACCGACGACACTCTGTCTTTGTTGGAGGCCATGTCAACCTTCCTTGGGGTATCCGGGTCGGACCGGTGCTCAACGCAAGCTCCGGGAGTCCGTTCAATATCACGACCGGTAACGATGACAATCGCGACACTTCGTTTTCAGATCGACCCCTGGGCCTGGCGCGCAATGCGAACCTGCCTGCGAGCCTGTATGGTGTGATTCCGAATCGTTGCATCCAGAATTGTGGCATCGGCCTCTCTCCAGTCTTCCTGCAGGATTACCTTCGAGCGAACTACCCGAACGGTGTCATTGCTGAAAGTCCGGGCGCCTTTAATCTCAATACGAGCCTCTCGAAGACGTTCTCGTTTGGTAAGCGCGATCAAGCTGCTGCCAGCAGCAGTGGTGGTGGGATGGGTGGTGGACAGCGTGGTGGGATGGGTGGCGGTGGCGGCATGCGTGGGATGGGTGGTGGTGGTGGCGGAATGGCTGGAATGGGCGGCGGCAGCGAGTCAGGCCGCTACAATCTGACATTTAGCGTCCAGATCTCAAATCTACTTAATCGTGTGAACCTCGGATCGTATGGTGGAACACTTGGTTCGCCGTACTTTGGGACCTCGAACAGCTCTGGTGCTGCGCGCCAGTTCGAGTTCGGTGTGAGATTCGGTTTCTAGCGAAGGGAATCCACCAGGGACCGAAATAAACCCGAAGGCCGCAGCGACTCAATTTCCCGCTGCGGCCTTCAGCTTTTTTGACCGCTTCATTTTCTGATCTTCGAGGAGACCCATGAACCTGGGATTGAAGGGCCGAATTGCCATGGTAGCGGCGGCGAGCAAAGGCATTGGTCGCGCCTCCGCCGTCGCATTGGCAAAGGAAGGATGCCGCGTATCCATCTGCGCGCGCAGTCAGGAATCGCTCGCCGATGCAAGTCGAGAGATCGAACTCCACGGACCAGTGCTTGCCAGCAAGGTAGACGTCGGCGTGCGCGAAGACCTCGAACGCTGGTATCAGGAAACGGTCGGCCGGTTTGGCAAGGTGGATATTCTGGTAACGAATACCGGGGGGCCGCCGGTTTCCCGGTTCGCCGAACTATCTGACGAGCAATGGAAAATGGGTGTCGAATCGACGCTC
>JBDTUW010000286.1:0-5949 GCA_040007555.1 Acidobacteriota bacterium
GCAGGCCGTGGCGAGCTGGCCCGGCGTGGGGGCTCCGGACGGAAACTCGTTGCCCGCGAGTCTCACCGGCGGCGGTGAAAAGAGTAAGCCCGAGAGCTGCGGGAACGCGACCTTGGGCACGCCTATGGTATTCAGACGCTGGCTCGCGATCAATCCGTAAGATTGAGCCCCGGACGATGTCAGAATATCCACCGGAATAAACTTCGGATTGAAGATCGCGAATGCGCCGGTTTGTCCCGGAATGAAAAATACCTGGCCCGCGTACCCGAAAGTATTTGCATCCACATTGAGTGGCACAAAGTTCGGATAGACGTTACGTGACTGACTGACGACATTACCGAGCGCAGGATCGTAGTTGAGAGAGAACCCCCCGCGAACAACCGCCTTCCCCACCTGCCTGGTGCGCATAAAGGGATCGATTGCGAAGCCCAGGTGAGGAGCAAAGTTGTTGCGATCCGTCTCGTAAATCGATTCCCGTCCTCCGATGATCGATCGAAGAGAATTGAGGGTAGCCGCGTAGGCGTCAAGAAGCTCCCCATTGGAGAAGATTGCCCCGCACTGCGTAAATGGCTTGCAGATACTCAGGGAGGTATCCGGAGTCTGTGCTGGCCCAAACGTCCGTTCAATACGTGAGGCAACATCCCTTGGAACCGTATTGTACTGATATCTCAATCCGTACGTGATCGAGAAACCGGAAGCGATCCGCCACTGGTCGGTCGCAAAGAAATCGTATTGCCAAAAACGCAATCCGATAGTCGAGTCAGTGGCTGGTCCTTCCGAAAGCGCCTGTAGAATCCCGGTAGGCAGGCCAAGGGCGGCGAGATCAGTTCCGCTGAAGAAACCTGGTGTCGGACCAAACTGACTAAGCCCGCGGACCAGGCTCCGATTCGCCTGGAAAACAGGATCGAAAATCGTTGCTCCTGTCAGGTCCGGCACCCCGCCAAACGAAACCTTTGGTCGATAGTTGCGATTGAGCAGGCTGTTGAGCTGCGTGCGACGCAGATCGAACCCAAATCTCACATTGTGTCTGCCACGAAAGAACACAACTGTGTCGGCAATCTGGTAGGTGTTATTCGCCCTCGCCTGCGGAAAGAGGTCAACATCGGCGCCAAGTGGGCTGAATGGCGAGATTAGCACCTGTCCAACCGGGCCGAGATGATCCTCCGCCGAGTCTGCGGCGGCCTCTCGCTGAAAGTAGTCGACAAAGGTGGGGGGCAGTCGCGGGTCACTTCCGTTGAAGAGCATGCCACGATTGAGCAGAAAAGGTTCGCCTGGCGCCAGTTTTGAGGGGGCAAGCGAACTGTCTCGAATCTCGCTGAACTTCAGACGCGAACGGCCGAAACTCCCACGTAGCTGATTTGAGAGCCTCGAGTTGATCTGACTGTTTAGAAACAAAGACATGTTATGGGTGGCTGTTTGCGGTCTGACACCCGAGAAAATCGCGCCGCCCACCGAAGGCACGGAGCGCGCATCGTCGGTCAGGTTGTACCTCACGGTGAGGACATGACTCGCCCCACGCTGCGACGACACAAGCGTTTGATCCAGTCTCATCGAAAAGTTCGTACCAGTTCCACCCGACTGCAGTATCTGCGTAAATGTGTTTGCACCGTAGGGACCGACGGGATTGTTCGGAAAAGGGAAAAGCGAAAATATCGCGTCGCCAGCCACAAACGTCGGGGTGAACACCCGCTGTATGCCCATTCCATCGGTCGTGATAAAGCCGGTTGCTCCAAGCCCCAGAAACCCTCGCTGGGCGACTGTCGGCACTGCAAAGTGGCTCTCCTCTGCACTGATGATCTGCTGACGCTCAAAGGACGCGAAGATAAAGCTCCGATCGCGCCTCACGGGAAAGCCGAGGGTCGCGCCAAACTGCTGTTGCTGAAACTGATTCTCCCCGCCCGATGGATTCGGCAGCGTCACGGGAGTGCCCGGACCCGAAGTAGTTCGCCGGACGAGGACGGGAATGGTTGTTGGATTGATCGGCTGCCCATTGTTGAATCCATCAACGGCAGTAGCAAGCAGGGGATAACTTGCTACCCGATCAGCTTTGTAGTCGAAGAAGTCCCGTGCATTGAGCGAGTCGTGGTTGAAGAAGTCATAGAGGACTCCGTGTATCTGATTCCCCCCCGTTCGGGTGACGGCATTGACCTGCGATCCCAGATTGCGGCCAAGTTCACCATCCCAAAGTTGAGTGACGATCTGAACCTCGCGGACGCTCTCTATGCTCTGGGGCACGAGTGAGACAAAACCCTGACGTCGCACACCGACGTCCTCGTCGTTGTTGTCCGAGCCATCAACGGTGAAGTTGTTTGAGCGAGCCCGCTGACCGTTAACCGCAAACTGACCTGCGCTCCCGATACCGCTGCCCACACCCGGACCGACTGTACCCTTCACTTCAGGTGGCGGTGCCACTCCCGGAGCGAGCAGCGCCAGATCGTCAAATGACCGGGTTCGCGAGACGGGCAATTCCGATAACTGGCGCGCATCCAGATTGAACCGCCGCGCCGCATCGATTCTATTGACGAGTCGTCCGCTTGATTCCACGACTTGCTGGGGTAATGGAGCCGGTGTGGCCACCGCCAGGACCACTGGTGCGAGGATCATATCCGGGACCGCTTCGACCAATCGGTTGAGCTGAACCTTGATTGGCTGGCGTGATGGGCGAGTAACAACAAACCCGTCCTTGATCGCTTCGATCGAATAGAGACCCAATGGAATGAATGCAATTCGATAGCGACCGCTGGAATCGGTTTGAGTCGCCCGAGTATTGCCGGTTTCGAGATTGGTGACCCTGACACGAACTCCCGGAAACGGTTCCTCGGCTTCATTGAGCACTCGGCCCAGCAGTGTGCCCGTAATCGTATCCTTTGAAACTGAAACGGACGTAACAGGAGCAGGGAGGCCTGGCACCCTTACAACGGCAATCGTGAGAAGCAGAAATAGGAGACCGCGAAAGCGATGCATCGGCAATCCACTCCGTTTGTTGGCTGGAGAAGGTCAGTAACGGGGCTTGTCAGGCGATTGCCGGATGGGGCGAAAAACAGAACAAAAACCTTTGATGGATGATCAACGTCAATTCGTTGCGATCGGCCTCGTTCGTCGGCGGAGATTGCCCAGGCACATGAGCAGAGTAGTATCGCTTTTTGATAACCCTCTCATGTACCTGGGCCCAAGTGTCGCCGCTGATTCCGAATCGCCTTTTCTAGAACAGGTACTTGATTGCGATCTGTATCTGTCTCGGGTTCAATGAAGTATTGACTGACTGTCCGAAACTCGGAGCCTCAAGGATGCGAACCGGCCCGGCAAAATGAGTTCTGTTCGCAAGGTTGAATGCTTCGACGCGGAAGAGCAGATCGTGACCTTCGCGAAGTCTGAAGCTCTTCATGAGCGTCAAATCAACCTTAAAGGCGCCACTCGAGCGGAAGGTGTTGCGACCCACCGCTCCGTCCCTGGGCGTCAGCGTGCCGGTTTGTGCATTGATCACCTGAGGCAGCAGCGAACCAAGATTGGTAGTTGAAACAATGATCGGTTGACGCCGGTCATCTGTGAACTGCAATCCATTGGTGGTATTCAGCCGATCCGTCAGATTGCCGTCGAGGTTGATGTCAAAGCTTGTGTTCACGGTATAAGGTTGGCCGGTCTGCGCGATAGCGATTCCGGACAACTGCCAACCGCCAAGCCACAACCGTTTCGCGCCTGTCGCCTGATTGTATCGGCGAAGACCGGGAAACTCGGCAACCGCGCTAAAAGCAAACCGCTGTCGGATGTCATAGTTCGCGTTTCCTCGCTCCGCTTCCAGATTCGAATCATTCTGTGGCAGGGAGAAAGCGCCGCCAAGATCGAAAACGTCCGAGACATCATCGATCGCGTGCGACCACGTATAGGCTCCTGTGAATTGGTATCCTGCCTGGAAGCGCTTCGTCAGGCTGGCCTGTAGTGAGTGGTAATTCGAATCCGCGGACGAATCGAAGATCGTGTACGCTCCAAGCCGCGAGTCATTGCGAAAGCCCGTGATTCCAGGAAATAGTTGCTGGGTAAATGCAATCGCCGGAACCAGTGATCGCGCCGAATCAAAAAGTAGCGGGTCAACCGGGAAAGTCGGTGAGTTGACCCCACCATTCGGCGTCCGGAAGCGCGTGAGCTTCAGGCCACGCGTACCGACGTAGCCGACATTAAGGAGAAAATTCCCAAGGAATTCGCGCTCGATCTGAAGATTGTACTGATAGGAATACGGTGATCGCAGATGCTTATCTGGGAGAGTGAACGCGAGCCCGCCACCCGACTGGCGGATGCCGTCAATATTGGCGCCGCTGGGGTTGAAGAGCAGGCCAAGAATCGCTTGTGCGGCTCCTGGTTGCAGGCCAACCCGATTCAAAGTTCCGGGACAGATGATCGAATTCGCCTGGGGCACATTCCCACCCGGACAACTCAATGGCTGGATAGCCCCGGTGGTGCGATTTACGACGACTATCGGAAGAAACGACGGATTGACGATGCGCAGAAATCCGTTAAGACTATCTGGGTCCTGATCAAAGAACCTCTGGTCGAAAATGGCAAGCGCATTATTCAGAGCATTGACGTCAAGATTGATCGGGATGAAGTTCGGAAAGACATTTCGTGACTGGCTGACGACACTACCCAGCGCAACATCATAGTAAACCCCAAACCCACCCCGGATAACCGTCTTCCCGGCCTGCGTCGGGCTTGCATGCCACGGGTCCCAGGCAAAGCTGAAGCGCGGAGCAAAGTTGTTACGGTCAGGATCGAAGATGCCCTCGCGGCCGGCAATGATCCCCTGAAGCGCCGCTCGCGTCTGTGCGAATGCAGCCACAAGTGAGGCTGTCGGCAGAGGGGCGTCGACCCCAAAGTTGCCATTCCCATCAACATAGCTGTAAGCAACCGCAAGATTCGGGTCGAGGGCTGAAATGCCAGCGAGATCGAACGTCCGCTCAATTCGCCGATTCACCTCACGCGGCACGGTGTTGTACTCGTAGCGCAAACCGTAATCCAGCGTCAGCCCCGGTTTCACTCTCCAGTTGTCATTAATAAAGAAATTGTGCTGCCAGAAGCGCAAGCCGATGGTCGAATCCGCAACTCCGGCTGAGAGCCCCTGAAACACGCCAGTTGGTATCCCGAGGGACGCCAGATCGCTCCCTCGGAAAAACCCGGGCGAAGGACCAAATTGGGCGAGATTCGGAAAGGGAATCCCGACGTTGGGAAAACGCTTGTCAAAGACTCCCGTCAAATCCAGTGTCCCGCCAAAGATGACCTGTGCACGGTAATTGCGATCCAGAAAACTGTTCAATTGGGTGCGCCGGATATCGGCGCCAAACTTGAGCGTGTGATTGCCCCTGAAGTACGTCAACGTATCAGCAATCTGATAGGTGTTATTTGTCCGAGCCTGTGGGAAAAGATACGGATCGATCCCGACCGGACTGAAGGGAGTAACTATCAACTGGCCGATCGGTCCAAGCGAATCCTCAGCATTGGTCGAGGGCGGCGCCAACCGATAATCAGCAAACGGCAGCAACCCGTCGCTGGCGTTGATGAGTCTCCGCGCATTGAGCAAATATGGATTCTGAGGAAGCGCTGCTGACGGTATTAGATTCGAGTCGCGAATCGGATCGAACCTCAGGCGAGTACGCCCGTAGCTGCCCCTCAACTGGTTGGCGAGAGTTAGTGAGAGCTGACTGTTAAGAAAAAGTGAAAGGTTCTGCGTTCCCACCTTCGGCTCCAGCCCGGATGAAATGGCGTTGCCCACGGCGGGTATCTCACGCTCATCGTTGGTGAAGTTGTAACGCGCCGTGAACATGTGAGTCACTTCAGGCCCAAAGAGCGTGAAGTTGTGGTCGAACTTGAGGGAAAAGATAGTTCCCGTCGCGTTCGCTCCAAGAACCTTGGTAAAGGTGTTGCGGCCATAAGGCCCAATCGGGTTGTTCGCGAACGGAA
>JBDTUW010000287.1:0-5948 GCA_040007555.1 Acidobacteriota bacterium
GACGATGGATTTCCCGACCCGCGATGGCAAAGGAAGACTTTCGAGCATCTCATCGCCGATGAAGCACTGATCGATGCAGCTCAGAACCTCCATGAATCTCTCGAGCATGCCTTTCAAGCGACCGACGATCTCGGGGAACTTGTCTAGTACGCGGCCACAGCGGAACTCTCGAACATTGTGAGCCACCGCCTCGATGCGAAGTACGCGCTCGCCTTTGGAATAGATCTTCAAGGCCACCTTGCCGCAATGCAGCTTGAAGACCGTCAGATCATACGTAGGTCTCTCGACCGCGACTTCCCATCCGGCGGCCCGCATGTTTCGTGGGCGGTATTTTGGCCGGCCTTTGTCTCCGAGGATGGTCTTTATCGTCTTCAGGTCCAGTTGGGCACGGCTGCGATCGATCAGCGCCTGGAAGACTTGCTCCATGCGCCGGCCGCCTGAAAACATCAGGTTGCGGCTGTACTCCATCTGGAAGTTGGAGAAGTGGTAGCGAAACCCACTGCGCTCCTGCTCTTCGAAATCAAGGGCGAAACACAGGCAGGAGCGGTAAATCCATCGTTCGCAGACCCGGCTCAATCGCCCTACAGCCCGTCGCTCGGACAAGGTCTCTGCGATTTTTGCCAAGCCAGCCATGTCGGCGATGGCAGTGAAGCAATTGTCTTCCTTGGTGAACGCGATACCAGCCTTGCGGGCTTGGCAAGCGACGTATTCATGACCGTTCAAGATGATCTGTGCGGGGAACGGTGGATGGCCGCTTATCTTGATGGTGATATGCCCCCAGTCGCGGTCGAGAATGTGAAACGAGTAGTGATTCACGTAAGGCCTTTTCTTCTCCAGGTGATGGTTCGCCGTGACATGCCATACCGGTGCCTGGGCTCGACCGACCAGGACCAGAAACAAGCCCTCGGTGATAGTCGTCTTGGCCAAATAAGCTTCGGCCAGTTCATGCTTGCGTTGTCCTGCCGTGCAGTCGACGACTGGAATGTCATGCGCTTTGGCATAGCCTCGCACGCGCCGGCTGAACCGGCCAGCCAACCTCATCAGATGGGCATCGTCGAGGGTTTGGTCCGATCCGGTGAGAGCCCGCCACCAAACGCGGAAGCCCCCAGGACTATGCCCCATGCCGAAATAGGCATTGAGAACAATGCGATCCACGCAATCATAGCTGCCACTCAGAAGAATGGACCCGCCGAACAGATCGGCGTGCTTGAAAAAAGTGTTGGCTGCAAGGTAGGCCCCAAGACTGATCCCGACCACGATCGGCCGCGCATGCGGGTCATCGCAGTCCTGCCGGATGAGCGGGAGCACCTCTTCCGTGATGTAGCTATCGTAGCGCTTCAGCCACTCGATCTTTTCCGACGGCTGCGCACTTTCGTTGAGCAGGGCCTGTCGATTGACGCTATTGATCGAGTAGACCTTCGCCTTTCCGCCATCGACGAATCCCTTGACGGAGTCGATCAGCTGAAATCGCTCGTACTCGAGGAAATCCGCAGCGGCGGTGGGAAGCATCAAGACCGGCTGGCCGTAGTGACCGTAGGCGACCAGCGGCATTTCCATATTCAGTCGCGGACTATGCCAGCTGGTGATATCGCGTCGCATAAATGGGGCTTCTCCTTAAGCTATTGATTCCGTTGGAAAAATGCGAACCGGAATTTTATGCGAAGGGTCGTTGAGCGTCAAGTATGGGCCTGGTCTGGTGCCGGGACAGCCGTCTCACACACCGGTGATCTCCATTGGATAGGGTACTGTGGTAGCATGAGGTTGTCACACTTTTTCCACTGGAGGCAGTACCATGCAAAGAACAGCGTCATCTTTCGTTCGGTTGTCAGTCTGCGTGATCGCAGCCGTCCTGCTACCACTCTCACCACTGGTGTCGGCACGGTCTCAGGCTACGACCAGCCGACCCCAAGCGGCCAAAAGTTCGGTTCGAACCGAGATGCTGGTGTCAGCCGGCTGGCTTGCGCAACATCTCAAAGATGACGAAGTGATTGTGATCCACGTTGCCCGAGAGAAGAGCCATTATGACGCGGGCCACATTCCGGGAGCGCGCTACCTTCCGTGGAGCGATCTGGTAACTACGCGCGACGGCATTGCCAATGAATTGCCTCCGGTCGAGCAACTTCAGCAGTTATTTACGCGGCTCGGAATCGGCAATAAAGCTCGCGTTATCCTCTATGGCGACGGTTCCCTGCTCTCAGCGACTCGCGCATATTTCACGCTGGATTATCTCGGTCAGGGGCATCGAACTGCCCTCCTCGACGGCGGCCTCGAGAAATGGAAAGCCGATGGGCGCGAGCTTTCAGTGGAAACCGTAAATCCGGCCGCGCGCGAATTCGTAGCCGTAGTCCATCCCGAAGTGGTCGCAGGGATCGACAAAGCTCGTCAATACTCGACGCTTGCAAGCGGTAACTTACAGAACACGTCGCTTGTGGATTGTAGGAGCGAGGACCAGTTTCTTGGAGATACTGCGGCTCCCAACGGGCAACGTACTGGTCACATTCCCGGCGCCGTCAATCTCTATTGGGTGAAGCAGCTGACGAGCCGTGAGAGTCCCGTGCTGCTCCCGGTGTCGGACCTGCAGGCAATGTTCGAGGCAGCGGGAGTGCCACCGGGAGGCAAGGTCATGACTTACTGCAACTCCGGAGTTCAGGCGTCACACGCGTATTTCGTGGCCAAATACCTCGGCTACGAGACGTCGATGTACGATGGTTCCTTCTCGGAGTGGGTCAAGGCGGAGAATACGAAGGTGGTTACTGGGAAATCGCCGAAGTAGGTAACGCTGAAGTCGCCCTGGGAAGCCCCCTGGCGTGTCGCTGAATTCAACAGAAGATGCAAAGGTCTGCAGCAGCTGCGGTCAGTGAGTCGAATTGGGGGTGATAGTGCCTACAGACACAATTATGGACGTAAATGGCCTCATTCTTGTGGTGCACGCGGTGCAATGACAAGCTCCACGGATGCTTGATGAGCATAACGGCTGGGCTGCAGCGAATCCAAAGCCTGCCGCTAACCGCTGATGCTCAGAGGGAGAGGGCCGAGGATCGAACTCCCGGCCTCCGCATTGCAAACGCAGAGCCACAGGCGGCTCGACCCTCCACCCCGGCCCTGCGTGTTTGTGGTTCCGGGTCTCTCTCGTTCGAAACGCGAAAGTCCATCCGGGTTCGCGCTTGACTAGTTCCCCATCAGCTCAGCCGGAAGCTGCTTGTCTACCGTTGGTCGCGTCACCGCATTTGCGAGCGCCCAGGCTGTAGCAAAGACCGTCCGCGTCACCTTTTCCATTTTCTGATAGTCGATCTTGTCCGCATGATCCGAGACCTTGTGGTAGTCCTCGTGCACACCATCAAAATAGAAGATGATCGGAATGCCCTTGCGCGCATAGTTGAAATGGTCGCTCCGGAAGAAAAAGCGGTTGGGGTCCTTTGGATCGTCGTATTTGTAGTTGAACGAGAGCTTGAGAAACGAGCTGTTAACCTGCTCACTGAGAGCGCCGAGCTCAGTACTCATCATCTTCGAGCCGATGACATAAATCTCATTCGGGCCTGAAAGATCCTTGTTGACCGGCAGTGTATCGCCTTCCTTTTTGCTGCGGCCGATCATGTCGATGTTCAGCTGCGCAACAATACGCTCAAGCGGAATCACCGGGAAGTCGGTGACGTACTTTGATCCCCAGAGTCCCTTTTCTTCGCCGCAGTGCCAAACGAAGAGAAGGGAGCGCTTTGGTCGCGGCCCGTTCGCAAACGCCTCGGCCATCGAAAGAACAGCCACTGTGCCCGAACCATCGTCATCGGCGCCGTTGTAGATCGTGTCACCACCAGTCGCGTTGGTCGCGATGCCGACATGGTCATAGTGCGCACCCATCGCGACATACTCATCCTTGAGCTTCGGATCACTGCCCTCGAGAACAGCGACGACGTTCTGCGTCGTTCCCTGCTCCTCCTTGACCGCCACCGTAAATTTCAGCTGTTTAGCAGCGGTTAACTCGAAGCTCTCGCCGACATCACCCGAAGCAGCGCCCTTGAAGATGGCGGCGCCATCGCGCTTCTCGCCCTCGAAAAGTTGCATCGTCAACTTTTCCGAGGCGACTATTCCGGGAATAGGTTGGGCGTCCTGAAACTTGACGACGCTCCAGTTTGATCCACGTTCCACGAGACGCTGTAGTGCCGCATTCCAATTGGCCAGCGCGTTCGGTGCGGGGATAATAAGCAGCCCCTTCGCTCCGTGCTTGCGCGCGTAGGTTGGCGGAGCTTCCCAATCGACTCCCTCTTTTAGTTCGCTGAGGTCCCGAAAACTGACACCCTTCGGGAGGTTACCTCCGGCAATGACGACGATCTTGTTCTTGATGTCGAGAGATTGATAAGGATTGATGTTCTTCACGGGAAAGTACCAGCCGTTGCCGGCGTAGACCATTTCGCCACTTGCACTCCCCGGATTGATCTGAGAGGTGAAGTCCTCGCCGAGGGTCAGCGCCCTTCCGTTAAACTCAGCTCGTGTCTTCTCGCGATCAAGCCTGGCCTTCTTGAGTGCGATTCGCTGAAAATAGGAGTTGTCATCGCCGACTGGCTTGTACCCCCAAAGCGACAGATTCATAGCAATGAATCTCGCTGTGGTATCAAGTCCTCGCGAGGGCGTATCACGTCCCTCCATTTCATCCGACGCGACAAAGGTCAAACGCGCCTTCATCTCGGCCGCCGTAATCGAATCGACATTGCCCTGCGACGAGCTCGGTGTCGCCAGCGCCCGGCGCGGCTTTTGCGCTAGCGCCGTGGGCGCCGTTGCGGTCAGCGCGCTGATGCTTAAGAGCCAGACAACAAGTTTCTTTTTCACTACGCCTCCAGTAAATCAGAATACAGTGCGCATCCGGGAACCTCGTAGAGCGATCCCATAATGTCAGAAAAAAGATATTGTAATGGAAATCCCGGCTTGTGGGGGGACGGCTGGGCGTCAGCGACAAGCAGCGTCCTCTGCAGTGTTATCGATGACATTCGGGGCGACATTCGGGGCGACATTCGAGGCGGCATTCGGGGCAGCATCCTCACTGCCGCTTGAGCACCTGGTCCAGGAGGTCAGCACATTCGGCACTACGCTCGGCGAGCTTGCGGTCGAGCTTTTCGTGCTCCGCCCTCATCTTGTAAAGATCGTCGGCGATGTGCAGGGCGGCAAGAATGGCTACCTTACGCGAGTCGACAGTGCGACCACTGGAGACGATCTCCCGCATTCTTTTATCGACAAGTGCCGCAAGTTCCTGCACATGATCAGCATTTCCGTCCGAGACGACGATCGTGTAGGACTCGTTATAGATCTGAACCTTAACCTTTTGAGCCTCAGCCGCGTCCATCAGACTCCCACGTCATTTCCGGGTGTATTCAGCTTCCATTTCAAGAACCGCGATCGCATCAAGCATGGCTTCCACCTTGAGCCGCATCGCATCGCGATCGGCGAGCAATCGCTCAACCTGAGTCTCGAGTCGATCTTTCTCGACCTGCAGGCTGTTGAGTTCACACCTCATCGCCGTAGACTCGCGTTCGAGACCCTCTTTCTCGTGTTTTAGTGTCTTACAGAGCTCGACAGTCCGATAAATTTTGTCTTCTAGATGAGAAAACTTTTCCAGACCAGCGACGGCCATACCAGCAGCTCCTGTGTCTACATCGTTCAGTTGTTGGGGAGCAACCTTGATTGCTAAGTTGTCATTTCGTCAGTGCAGTGCTGCAAGTACCTGGCTGCTTACCTGATGTCTGCGGCGAATTCCTCAGAGAGCGCGGCGACGATTCGATTGTACGCGGCGTTGATCTCAGCATCCGTCAACGTCCGATCATCGCGCCGAAATCGTAGCGATAAAGACAGCGAACGCTTCCCATCTGGCAATTCCCGTCCAACGTATAAATCAAAGAGCCGAGCGCTCACTAGTTCCGAGATCTCCTGGCGCTCGATCGCCCGCTCGATCTCTCCAATCG
>JBDTUW010000288.1:0-5923 GCA_040007555.1 Acidobacteriota bacterium
GGATGAACCCCTGGCATGATGTCGACCTGGGCGTTGACGCACCGTCTGTTGTCAACGCCATCATTGAGATTCCGATAGGGTCACGAGTCAAATACGAGCTCGATAAGATAACCGGCTTGCTGCGGGTCGATCGTGTCCTCTACAGTGCCGTGCATTATCCAGCCAACTACGGCTTCATACCGCGAACATACTGCGACGATCGCGACCCGCTTGACATACTCGTCCTCGGACAGGTTGAGCTGGTGCCGCTGTGCATCATGCGAGCCAAGGCAATCGGCGTCATGCAGATGATCGACCAGCAAGAGGAAGACGATAAGATCATCGCGGTTCATGCCGACGACCCCGAGTATCGCGATTTCAAAGATATCTCGGAACTACCCGAACACCGACTCAAAGCGCTGCAAAGATTCTTTGAAGATTACAAGGCGCTGGAGATGAAGGAAGTCAAAGTCGAACGTTTCATGGGGCGCATCGACGCCTGCAATATCATCGAGCGGAGCATGCAGCTCTACCAGGACCTGCGTCCGACACTGATCGACCCTGCGCATCAGGTGAGCCCGTCATTTTGACCCCTCAGCCGCAAATCCTCGACTAGCCCGGTGCCGAAGCAGGAGCTGCCGGCACGGCGCACAAGGGGCGGTATCTGGCGAGCAGCTGACGAGCCTTGATTGAGGATGCTCGCTTCGCGAATGGCATGTGACCCCGGCTCTCACGGAACCGACCTGCAGGTTTCGTCGCTTCGTCGCGAAACGACTTCGACGCGTCCCAACTCGATCCTTTCATTCGGTGACGGTGCCTGTATGAAACAATTGTCCCTGCGACTCCTGCTGGCATTAGGCCTTTTTGTCTTTACCACAAGGGTCAACGCGCAAGATCTCGACGTCCGCACTTACAAGCTTAAGAATGGGCTGACTATTCTTGTCCACGAGGATCACACGATCCCAAGCGTGGCTCTTTACATCTTTTATCGTATCGGTTCGAGAAACGAACGCCCCGGCACGACCGGTCTCTCGCACTTTTTTGAGCACATGATGTTCAATGGCGCGAGAAAATACGGGCCAAAACAGTTTGACGTCACACTCGAGAATGCCGGCGGCAGCAACAATGCCTACACGGCCAATGATGTCACTGTTTACCAGGACTGGTTTCCATCGTCCGCACTTGAACTCGTCTTCGATCTCGAAGCCGATCGGATTGCGAACCTCGCTTTTGATCCAAAAGTAATCGAGTCCGAGCGCGGGGTAGTAGCCTCGGAACGACGAGCCAGTGTCGAGGCTGTCAATGCCGGTTTGCTCTCCGAGCAGCTATGGTCCACGGCTTTTACAGCGCATCCTTATCAATGGCCGGTTGTCGGATGGATGGTCGACATCGAGAACTGGAAGATGGAAGACCTCAGGCACCACTTTGAGATGGGCTATTCGCCCTCAAACGCGACAGTGGTCGTCGCCGGTGACATCCACTTTGAGGATGTAGTGCGCCTGGCAACCAACTATCTCGAACCCATTGCTGCCAGAGAGCCGCCGCCGCCCGTCACTACACGCGAGCCGGAACAGCCTGGCGAAAGGCGCGTGGTCGTCAACAAACTCGCGCTGCTGCCATTATTGATGATTGGATATCACGTACCGGAATCCGGGAATTCAGACTACTATGCGCTTCGGGTCCTCGAGAAGATCCTGCTTTTCGGAAACAGCTCGCGACTCTATCAAAGACTCGTGGACCGCGATCAACTGGCCATTGATGTCTCGGGTCAAATGGAACTGGCCATAGATCCAACTCTCTTCGTGATCACAGTCCAGCCTCGAAAGAACATCAAGACGGCCACAATCGAGCGGGCCCTCTTTCAGGAGATTGATCGCGTCAAGGATGCGCCGCTTTCGGAACGGGAAATCCAGAAGGCCCGGAACGCGCTGGTTGCTGAGTTCTATCGCGAGTTAAGAACGATCAACGGCAAAGCAAACCAGCTGGGCAGCTACGAAATATTCTTCGGCGACTATCGGAAGCTGTTCACCGGTGTCGCCAATTACAACAGGGTGACGATGGACGACGTCAAACGGGTCGCCGGCAAGTACTTTACGTCGCGAAACCGCACCGTGGGGATTCTCCTCCCTGACCAGCCAGCTGCTGCCAGAAAGCGGCCTGCCGGGGTGGGCCGCTAACCGCACGCACAGCCACGGCATCGGCAAAGTCATGAGCAAGACACCCATCCGTTCAGCTCTTTTAGCGTTAGCCACGCTCCTCTGCGTGATCCCTTCAGTGATCGCCCAGCCGAGCCTCAAGCTGCCTCCCTCCAAGCGCATAACGTTGGGGAACGGAATGACCGTAATCTTTATTGAGCAACACGAAATGCCGATCGTCAACTTCCAGTGTCTGGTGCGGGCCGGGAGCGTCCTCGATCCAGTCCACAGGGAAGGCCTTGCGAGTTTGACGGCTCAACTCCTTCGCCGCGGTACATCCACGCGATCCGCAGAAAGCATCGACGCCGCGGTGGATTTCGTCGGTGCGGAGATCGAGTTGGAGATTGAGCACGACTTCGCAACCGTTGAGGCCGAATTCCTCACCAAAGACATACCGATGGGCATCGATCTGCTCAGCGACATCCTGCAGCGCCCTGTCTTTCGGCTCGCGGAAGTTGCCAAGATGATCAAGCAGGAGGTTGACAGAGTACGGCAGGACAAGGATCAGGCTGAAGATGCCATCTCGCGGTTCTTCGATGCCTACCTGCTCGGAATTCACCCCTACGGCCGACCCACCAGTGGCGATGAGATTTCACTTGCGTCTATCAGGCGAACTGATGTCCTGCAGTTCTACCACAACAACTACGGTCCGGGCTCGACTACGCTGGTGATCGCTGGTGACTTCAACACTGTGGAGGTTGAGAAACTGGTAACCGAAAAGTTCGGCAGGTGGCAGCATCAGACAACTGCTGCTGCGGCAAAGATTGCGCCGCCTCCGACGGTGAAGGGGCGAAGACTGTTGCTCGTGGACAAGCCGGACTTGCCCCAGACGTTTTTCCAGATTGGCGGGATCGGCGTGGCACGGACAAATCCGGATCGGATAGGCCTCGAAGTGGTTAATACGATCTTCGGTGGTCGCTTTACCTCGATGCTCAATGATGCGCTGCGTGTCAGCTCCGGTCTGACGTATGGTGTCAGTTCGGAATTCACGATGAGGATGGCTGGTGGCACGTTCGTTATCTCGTCGTTCACGCAGAACGCGACTACCGCTCGAGCGATCGATCTGGCGGTCGAGATTCTGAGGAAGCTGCACGCCGAGGGTCTGAGCGATCAACAAATCCAATCAGCGCGAAACTATCTCAAAGGGCAGTTCCCTCCGCGGATTGAGACAAGCGAACAGTTGGCACATCTCGCAGCTGAACTCGAGTTTTACGGGCTGGATGAGAGCGAGATAACGACGTACTTCGCGAAGCTCGATCAAGTCACCGTCGAAGACACGAAGCGCATCATCGCAACTTACTACCCACTCGATGATCTCGTATTTGTTCTGATTGGAAAGGCAGAGGAGATTCGCGGTCAGGTAAAGAAGTATGCCGAGAAGATCGATGAGCGCCCAATTGACCGCCCGGGATTCAGGTGACGCCGCGCGCTTTGTAGAACATTCGTTGTTTTTACACCTGCGAATTTTCTTGAGACCTTTAACGCGGAGACCAGCGAACTGCGGAGACAGCAGCCTATCATTCGAAGGAGGTCGGAGTAGGGACGAAATAAAGGAAGCCAGAGCAGAGGCGCATTTGTCGAGATGCCGGAAGGTGCGATTCTTCTCCCCCCGCACACCTCTGGGCGATTGCGCCTCTACTCTGGCCTGGGATGCCTGCCATCAAAAACGGATGGGCCGGATGATCCGCCCGGTTGATCCGCCCGGTTGATCCGCTATTTGTTTTTGATCAGGTGATAAAGGCCACCGCCGCCACCACCGAGCAATGCCCCGACACCAGCTCCCTTCTTACCACCAATGGCTCCGCCCACTCCAGCGCCAAGTGCGGCAGGCACCGCGATCGTGAGCACGGTTTTAAGCGTCGAGTTCTTCTTACGCCCCTCCAGCACTGGTCGTTCACGCTCCACTGAACGGTACACGACACGCTCTCTTGTGGGCGCGCTCCTCAGTCGCGAGACTGGAGCTGCCGGAACGTCGCTGACTCGCGACTCATACCCTGCGGCGAAGCCCTGCTTAAAGCCATCGTTGTAGCCGGCTCGCGTTGTTGTTGCCGTTGCCGCGGATCCCTCAGCGCTCAGTCCGTTGGCAAAACCATCGCCGTAACCGGTCTTGAAGTCGCTTAGATAGAACGTCTGCGCCTCGCTTACCGCGCTGGGCGCTGGCCCCGACTCGACCTTCGCTGGTTCGTTGAAGGCGTTTGCCGTCTCAGGTCCGGTGATCCGACCGAATGCAAACCCCGTCAGCAATATTGCACCGACAAGCCCGATCAATATCAGTCTGTTGCGATTCCTAATCATCAGCACCTCCTGGGAACCTCCTCGGCGTTTAGACAAACCTTCGGTCAATTGTTTTCACTGGAATGGAAGCAAACGGTTGGCCACATCCGGGCAGACACGCCCAATGGCTAACACACTGATTAGTAGACAGATACAGCTCGTATACGAACACACTCGGACCTTGGTATGCCCGATATGGGGTGATTGAGGGCAAAGGTTACCCGATGAGCGGTGTCCCTCGTCTCGTGGGATGGACGTGTCCGCCATCGGCAGGTGCCGGTGGTACGGGGTTAGGGCTTGTTGGGTGCGGCTGTCTGCTGAGGGAGTGTCTTCTTCAGGTTTCCAAGTTTCTCGCGCACTTGAGCAGCGTTTGGGGCTTCCGGCGTTTCCTTCAGGTAGGCCTCCAACTGTGCGACCGCCTTTTCGAGATTCTGTCTTCTCAAGTTCAGGTTGAAAAGATGGAGTCGCACGTAGCTAAATTCCTTGCCTCCCGCGTCGACTGCTCGAAGCAGTTCCTTTTCCGCACGATCGATCTCGGGCTGGGGCTTTTCCATCAGCGAGAGCCCAAGATAGAGATGTGCCATTGGATAGCCTTCATCGGAGTGAATGGCCTCTTCCAGTTGCGCGATTGCTTCGGGATAGGCCTTGTCCTTGAAGAGGAGCATGCCAAGATTGATTCGAGCAAGCGGATACTTTCCATTGACGGCGACGGCGCGTTCAAATGTGGCCCTCGCTTTGTCCATTTCATTGACTGCAAGGTACTGTTCACCGAGCTTGTTGAGCGCAAGCAGATAGTCAGGAAAGTTCTTGAGTGCTTCCTCGAACTGTTTGATTGCTTCAGCAGGCTTGTTCTCCTTGGTTCGTTTGAGTCCCTGCTCATAGAGTTTCTTCGCCGGCTTGGGAACTTCCTGCAATTCCGCCACCGTCAGGATACGATCCTTTGTCTTCATCATGTCTTCGGCCTTTTCTCGCAGGTAGACCTGGACGCTAAACGTTCGCGAGAAATTGCCGAACACCTCAACGACCTCGGATGCCGTCTCGAAGCTTTGATGATCCGATGGCACGACGACCCGGTATGAGTTGCTTGGCATTTGCCTGAACTCAAAGTTGCCAATCGAATCGCTAAAGACTTCCTGGGCAACGCCGCCTGTCGACAGTTCGAGGACGACGCGGAGGCGCTGATCCGGGATCTGCCCGCTCGGCAGAAAAATCTTGCCTCTGATGATGTGGGATGGGGCTGGGGCGCGGGTCGATGAACCCGTGTCCCGTGTTCCAGTAGATGGCTGAGTCTGCGCATTTGCCGTCATCGTGCCGAACAGACAGCAGAGTGCGGCAAAAAAGGCGCGAGTCGAATGATCGCCACGTCGCTTCATACAACACCTCACATTATCTAAACGGAATTAGTACGCTGTGCGCCTGGTGACGTCAGGACGTCATCACCAAAACGCGAGCAGACGAACGGAGGTCAGCTTAGA
>JBDTUW010000289.1:0-5906 GCA_040007555.1 Acidobacteriota bacterium
GCCGGTGCGGTGTCGTCCGCCAGCGCAATGGACGTAAACCGGCCAGTTGTTCTGATCGTTGACGATCTCGAGAAAGCGCGCTGCCGGGCTCAACAGGGCAGTCTGAGGATAGCTGGGGGATGATAAATGCAGGATAAACGCTGATGATCGGGCGTGCTGCCCCTAAGGGAGTTGGTAGTTCGGCACGTCCGCGGTGACAAGGGCAATTCTCCTAAAGGGCCGCTGTGCTGTGTCGGCGGCTAATGGTTGCAGGCAGCGCAATTTAGGCAAATTGCACAGCAAGAACGCGAGAAGCAGATGAGTCTTCTAGTTCGCGAAGAGAAAGAAAAACAGCGACGATTGATCCCCCCGCCTCAGGCCGCGGTTTGGGCATCAATCGTCGCTGGCTCGCAGTAATTCGAGCAGAGTTATGGATGTTTGCTGCCGGATGAGCAGCCGTCTTCATCGCCGCCTCGACGGTAATGTGGTTGACGACACTCCTGGCACCGCAGCTCTTGGCCAAACCGCTGACGCTGCCCTTGCTGCCGGCATTCTTCGCCACGCCGGTGAATGTGCTCACGCCATTGACTACGGCAACCGTGAGGTGCTGATCCTTGAGCCTCGGCGCAGCGGCAAGTTTCTGCTCGATACAGGACTGAATTTCTGCGTCCGTCTTGACCACAGGCTTTGCCTTGGTCAGGTGAGCGACAGGCGTTTTCTGTGCGGTTTTGCTTATGGTCTTTGTCGGTGCTTTCGCGACGACGCAGAGGGCCAGCGCGGCGCACAATGCCACCGGGCTGAGAATTCGGATAACTTTCGACATAATATTCTCCCTTTGCTCCTCTTCGGAGAGTTCAGTGCTGGTTCTCACGCGGCGCGGGCTGACTGAACGACTCAATCGTCGCGCTCGGTCTTGAGAGGGCAATGTGAGTGCCAAAGGTCCTATCTGAGCGGGCGGCTGGATGCAGGACTTGAAGTGTGGACCCAACTGACAGCGAATCAACGCTCAAACGGAAATGATTGCGCTTCAGAATAGCGGGTGTGTTCGCGGGCGTTTGCCTGCAGGAACGCCACAGCCAACGCGCATGCGCGCAATTCTGCCGCGAATCGCGCCGGCGCCCGGAGCCCTAAAGGGAACAGATATCCCGCCGCGGTGTCTGGCACCGGCATTGCCGATGCGAGATTGCCCGGAAAGGGCCCCGGACCCATAGCGGCGATTTGACCCTTGATTGTCCCTTGATTTGACCGTTGATTTGACCGTTGATTTGACCCTTGATTTGATAGGATAGGGGGCGTGCAACCATTGAAGCTTCATCTGAAGACCACCCTACTCGTTTCGGCAATCACGTTGACCGTCATGGTTGCGCTCCTGCTCATCATCAGTGTTCGCCTGGTTGAGCTCATGCGGCGGGAGGAGATGACTCTCACCGAGATCGGCGCGATCAGCCTGGCCGAGCATCTCAGTCAGGCCACGTCACTGGCAGATGCAACCAAGATGGAGCGCGCGACGGCACTTGTTCGGGCGGGTCGCCGGGATGCAGTCGAAGTCAGAATCTGGGAGGCCAAGGAGAAAGACGGCAGCTTTGCGGTCGTCTGGTCGAGTTCGGAGGCGGATGAGACCGACCCTATGCCGGCGAACGTCGCCGCGTCGCTCAACCACGATAAGCTGGCAAAGATCGAAACCGGGAGATTGATCGAGACCCGCGAGTCACCGTATCGCGTTTTCGCTCCCATTCCGCATCGACGCGGTGCTGCGGCCGCAGTCGAGATTACGGATCATATCGACGGTCTCCCGGCGTTGCTCAAGCGCTCAGCGGGCGCGGTTGGGCTGCTTGCACTCATTGCTGTCGCCCTTATCGCCCTCGCAACTTACCTGCTGTATCGAGACCTTGTCTATCGGCCAATCGAGCGACTGCTTGAGGTCATGAATCAGACTAAGAGTGGCAGGCTCAATGTGAGGGCGCCTGAGAGGCGGGCTGATGAGCTGGGTCGTCTCTCCCACGAATTCAACGCGATGCTCGGCCAGATTCAGGAGATGACGACCGAGCGCGAGCGACAGCAGGAGATACTGCAGGAACGAGTCCATGAGGCGACGGCTCAGGTCGAACAGCGCAATGAGCAGCTTGCAGCAACCAATCAGGAGTTGTGGAACACCGCGCGAAGGTTGACTCAGCTTGAGCGGCTTGCCGCGGCCGAGCAGACTGCGGCTCAGTTTGCGCATGAAGTGGGCACCCCACTCAATCTCATTAGTTGCCACGCTCAGCTCATGCAATCAGAAGCAGCGACGGGATCGCTCGCCGAGCGTGCGGATATCATTGTCGAGCAAACTGACCGCATCGAACGCATTGTCCGCCGCATGCTCGATCGGACACGCAGCGAAACTGCGGAACACTCACCACTCGATCTGAACGCGATGATTCGCAAGGTGGGTGAGGCCACGCGGCCGATGCTCAACGATCGCGGCGTCGATGTGGAATTGGCCCTTGACGAACAGTTGCCCCGAGTTGCCGGTGATGGTGACAGGCTGCATCAATTGTTCATCAACCTCATCAACAATTCGATCGATGCCATGCCGCAAGGTGGGAAGCTGGTGATTGCGAGCGAGGTTGTGGCCGACAGTGACGGAAGTCTGACGCACGCTCTCATCTCGATTGCGGATAGCGGCTGCGGGATGAGCCGAGAAGTACAGATGCACATCTTTGACCCGCTTTATACAACCAAGGCACGGGGAAAGGGAACTGGCCTGGGTCTGGTTGTCGTCAATCAGGTGATGCAGGAGCACGGTGGCTCAATTACGGTCGAGAGCTCACCTGGAAGTGGGTCGCGCTTTCAGCTTTCGTTCCCCGCGCTTGTGCCGGCGCGCGCAATAATCTGATTCGACGCCGTGGGGCGATCAACCGATCAGGGAGCCCGGCCTGGAGAGTCAACGGATGAAACGGATTCTGGTTGTCGACGACGATAGCGCGTCGTGCAAGATGTTGCGGGATCTACTGACTTCCCAGGGATGGAGCGCCGAAGCTGTCGTGACCCCGGGCGAGGCTCTTCGCCTGGCCAGGGAGTCGAAATTCGATCTGCTCATCAGTGACATCAACCTGGATGCGGATCAGACCGGGCTTGACCTCTTGCGAGAACTTCGCGACGGGTGTCCGGTGATTCTCATGACGGGTTTCGGGACGCTCGAAACGACCGTCGCCGCTTCACGCGAGGGCGCCTGGGACATCATTTCAAAGCCATTCAGAGTGCAGGAGATCATCAGCACAGTTCGCCGCGCGCTCGAAAGGGATCTTCCGAAGCCCGAGGAAGTCGCCAGCAATGATCCTCTCTCGAATCACTACGAGAGCAGCGGTCTTGTTGGCCGCTCGCCGGTGATGCTCGAACTCTACAAGGAAATCGCCCGTGTCGCCCCTTCGCGCTCGACGGTCTTGATCGTGGGTGATTCGGGCACGGGGAAGGAATTGGTAGCCCGTGCAGTTCATCATCATAGCGCGCGAGCCGACGGACCATTTGTGCCCGTCAATTGCGGGGCGCTGACCGAAACTCTGCTTGAGGCGGAGCTCTTTGGACATATCAAGGGGTCGTTTACTGGCGCGTCGGTTGATCGCAGGGGCCTTTGGGAGGAGGCTGAGGGGGGAACACTGTTCCTCGATGAGATCGGCGAAACGAGTCCGGCATTTCAGGTCAAACTGCTACGCGCCCTTCAGGAAAAGGAGATTCGCCGAGTTGGTTCCAACAGAAGTATCAAGGTGGACGCGCGTGTCATCGCTGCTACCAACCGGGACCTCGATGGCGAAGTCGCGGCGGGACGCTTTCGGGAGGACTTGTTCTACCGGGTGAGCGTTGTCACCTTGCGGGTGCCCCGGCTGCGCGAGCGGCGAAGTGATATTCCGCTGCTTGCGGAGCGCTTTCGGCGATCTGCTGCCGAGAACGCAGGGAGGGCGTCGTTGCGCTTTCAGGAAGACACCGTGCGGGTTCTAACGGCGTACGATTGGCCGGGCAATGTTCGTGAGCTGGAATCTTCGGTCGATTACGCTGCGATGCGTGCGCCTGGTACCGAGATCGCGCCCGAGGATTTGCCGCCCAAACTGCAGTCCGATGAAGTCCGTGGCAAGGCGACTCGTTCAACTTTGAGCGCGCTCTTTGACGATTTGCCGACTGTCGATGAACTTGAGCGGCGCTATCTGTTGCACGTTCTTGCCGTGGTGGGCGGCAACCGCTCGCGGGCCGCGGAAGTCATGGGAATCGATCGACGAACACTGTACAGAATGGCCGAACGATTCGGCATCTGAGAGGACATATCTAAATGAGGCTCGACCCGCCCCGACTACCCCGCTCTTGCCGAGCAAACTGCTGTTCAGCCTTCAACCTTCAGGTTGCGTTCAGACAGGTGGTCTTTGAGCTGATGAACTCTGAACTCGAGTCCTGAACTCTGAATGTTTGGAGCCGTCGAGACGAAAAACCCGAGGAGATTCGAAACGTGCAGCAAATGACGGATGAGGAAAAGCTGATCGTCAACACGGTCCGGCAATTCGTCGATCGCGAAGTGATCCCGGTTGCATCGCGAATGGAGCATGCTGACGAATACCCATTCGCGCTCGTCGAACAGATGAAGGAGCTGGGTCTTTTTGGGCTGAACGTTCCTGAAGAATTCGGCGGCTCGGCAGTCAGCTACACGATCTTCGCGATGGTCTTCGAGGAGCTCGCGCGAGGCTGGTTGGGTCTGGCCGGTATCCTGGGTACTCATCTTGTACTGTGCGATGTCCTGACACGTTTTGGAACTGATGAACAGCAGCAAAGGTTTCTGCCAATGCTCGCCGATGGAACCCGGCGTGGAGCGATTGCGCTCTCCGAACCAAATGCCGGGACCGATCTGCAGGCGATCACCACGACGGCGACCCGCGAAGGAGATCTCTATCGGGTCAATGGCGCGAAGATGTGGATCACCAACGCGCGCCACGGCGACACCTTTTTATTGCTTGCGAGGACGGACGCTTCGGCGAAACCGGTTCATCTGGGAATGAGCGCGTTTATTGTTGAGAAGGGCGCCCCTGGGCTAAAGGTTGGACGCGATATCGAGAAACTCGGCTACAAGACCGTTGAGACATGCGAGCTGTACTTTGAGAATTTTCCGGTTCCCGTCGCAAACCTCATCGGTGCCGTCGAGGGACACGGCTTCAAACACGTCATGACCGGTCTTGAGGCTGAACGCATCAACGTCGCAGCTCGCGGTCTTGGCCTGGCACGCGCCGCCTTTGACGAAGCCATCAGATACGCTCAGCAGCGCGTGACTTTTGGAAAACAGATCGCACAACACCAAAGCATTCAGATCAAGCTGGCGGAGATGGCGACACGGATCGAAGCTTCGCGTCTGCTCATCTATTCGGCCGCCGAGAAGAAAGATGTGGGTGAGAGATGTGATCTGGAGGCGGGGATGGCCAAGCTCTTTGCGACCGAGACGGCGGCGGACGTCTCTCTCGAAGCGATGCGCATTCTTGGCGGAAATGGTTATTCCAAGGATTATCCCGTCGAGCGGTTCTATCGGGATGCTCCCCTCCTGCTGATCGGCGGGGGAACCAATGAGCTGCAGCGACTCATCATTGCCAAACAACTGCTGGCGAGATTCAAGACTTAGACGGCGGACCTACGAACTTCTGTGCCACTGTTGCGCCCGGTCCCGCGTCGGGACGATCGTGCCGGACGAAGCCCTCGTTCTCCAGTCTTTATCACTCGTCGGGGAGAGCATTGAAAGGACGAGAATAGTGAAGCTCAGCAGATGAAGAACGAGCCGTACCGCGTGGCCGTACTCCCACCGATTGCGCCAGTCGTAGAAGTTCGACGGTGGAGCCTCGAGAGACATACCTCTGAGGGTGATGTTCGCTGGTTCGATGACAACAAAATCGATCTTGCGTTCACCGCCGTCGATGATAACG
>JBDTUW010000290.1:0-5895 GCA_040007555.1 Acidobacteriota bacterium
CCGGCGATAACAAAAACCGTCCTCTCCGCAAGGCCGCGTGAACGCATCCCCTCCATTAGTTCATTGAGCGACGAGTCAGCGTAGTGCATTGCGTTAAGGTAGCGATCCGACTCTTCCTTCTCCGGAAAGGGGCCCGCCTGCGGAGTGTCGTACGGATGGTGACCTGCGATGGGCAAATACGTCAGAAGGAAACGGTCCCGCCGCGGCATCGAATCGATCCACACGAGCATGCGACGCACGGTGGATTGTTCGTCGACACCGAAGCTCGACTCTCGTTGCCCACCTATCTCCCCGGCATCTTCAAGCACATCGAAACCCTGATCTTTGACTGCGTCTTCCATCCCGAGGTACATAAATCGGCCGGAATGAAAAAGAGCAGTTCGATAACCAGCTTGCTTCAGCGACTGGGCAAGCGAAGGGGGCGCCTGGCCAGCTTGCGAATAGCGCGCGGTCAGAACGGATGAGAGCGTCCTGATACTTTCGGGGTAGACGGTATATGCAGACTCGAACACCACCGCCCGTCGGGCAAGCGTCGTCAGATTTGGCATCGGGTCTGCCGCGGCGCCGTAGGTCCTGAGGTAACTAGCGCCAGCCGATTCAAGCAGAACGAGCACCACATTCCTGCCGGCGGCGCTTCCAACGAGATGGTCGAGCGCGTCATCTCTCGCGCCAGCTTCAAATGGACTCGCCCGCCATTCCCAGTTGTTGCCTGCTGACGCGTCAACAGTTGCACGTGGAAAGGCGGAAGCCACGAGCGCGACTAACGCATTGCGATGGAGCCCGATCGTCTCCACCCTCGAGCTCGCCATCGGCCCGAGAGCCACAGTCATCAAAGCCGCAGTGATTAGCGCTCCCCGCCTCTTTGTGCTTAGCCGCGCAGTGATGACCGGCAGCAGGACACCAGAAGCGATCACGATAAGCATCGCGGCCACATTTGCCAACGTCAGGTGGTGTCTGACTGAATCACTCAGAGCGCCGCCGGCCGCGCGCATCATCTGTACCGTCAAGGGCGTCGAAAGCACTCGAGAAACCGCAACATTGAACGCCACATATGCGACGGCCAAAGCATAAACAGTCCACAAGATCCACGGTCTCCGGATGCTTCGATCCACAACGAAGAAGATCAGTGCAAGGAGCACGTCCTGCCAGAAATACGCGATTGGCGTCCAGACAGACATCGGAATCGAGTGACCCAGAAGCGTCACGACCTTGGCAATCACTAGCACTACAAGCAGGGCAATTGCTCTCATTGAGTCACCAGGTTCAATCTCTTCAAGAGCAGCCACGAGATGACGACACTGCGACCACGCCGCCGCCATATCCAATCGTGAACCAACACAGAAGCGGCTGGCGGATTTAGATAGATCGTCTCTCGATTGCCGACGTATGCCAGCGGAATGATGATCAGCTCGTCGTCTGTGCGCCGGGTCGCGTCGAAACGCTCATTGACACAAATGACGCCCGGTTTGAGAAAGTCGCGCGCGATGTCGAGATTCTCTCGACTGAAATCGATGAGGACCAGTTGAGCCTCAGGCAACAATCTCTCCAACACCAGCGCCGTTCGAGGAAACAAACCGCCACCAACAATCGCGACGCATGACGGCTGCGGTATCGAAGCAAGTAATCGCCTCATCGCTTCCTGGTGGCGACCAACAACAAACCGCTGGAGGAGAGCTGAGTGAATCACCCAACGTTCCAGGAGACAGAGATTGAAGGGCGCCATCCAACGGAGTGCAGCCGGCCAGCTACTCGCGTTCGCTTCGCTCAAACGATGCCCCGGAATCTCAGTCCAATGCACTCCCGGCTTTTGATGGTGTTCGCAATGATAGCCATCATTAAAGAACAGCGTGTTGTAGAGCCGTCCGTAATGGCTTGTCGTTGCACCCCGATGTTCAAAATAACCCTGCAGTTGACATAGACCGAGACCCAGGAGCCAGCCGGGAAGGTAGACCGTCAGAGCCTTCGCCGGCACTAACCAGAGGAGCCCGCCCCACAAAAGGGTGACAACTGCCAGTTCGAGCCCCAGAGCACGAGACATTCGTATGCGAGCCTTGACGCCTGCATGATGAGCCAGGTGTCGTTGCCTCCACAGTCCCTGCGGGAAACCAAACATGGCGCTTAGATACACCGAGAACGCCGCATTCCCCCACGCCTGACGAAAAAATGGGCGGTGAATAAAGTTGTGCGCGATCGTGTTCGCACTCCACCAAAGTCCAAGTGCGACGAGTGGTATTGATGGCCAGGTGAGAAGCAGCGCGCCTTGTCCAAGGGCAAGCACGACAAATACTGAATCCCACCTGGCCAACGCAGACCGCGGTTGCAAACGCGATACTGTAAATACAGCCGCCATCTAGTGCTGTCCTTTGGGGCGGGCTATTGCTTTGAGTTCGGCGATTGGGGCATAGGTGGTGCCGCGGTCGCTCATCTTGACGAGACCCGAACCGACCGGATACGGATCCGGACTGCCAGGCTTCTCGTCGCTCTTTCGAACTTTGCCCACACCCTGGTAACGGGTGCCGAAACCGATCACCTGACCTGTTCCGGCCATGGCCTTGAGGTCCGCCCACTCCTTTCGTGCCGGCACCTCTTTTCCGGATGGCACTGTGTAATAAACATAACCACGTTGAGCCTGCTGATAGGTGTTGCGGTCATTCTTGTCGGCGACGGCGAAGTCACCCCAGATTTGAATCCGCTCCGGAGCCGTGGCATTTGGCTCCAGAACTACCTTGTCGATCACCGCATAAACGCCGACCCAGTCTGAGAAGGCATTGACGGGTAGCGCCACAAACCCCACGGTCATGACCGCGGTGAATAAAGTTGCCAGGAACATCTTTCGTTGCATCTGCGAGAATCTCCTTTCAGGAATTTGGTGATTAGACGCAGATGGCCGGAGGTTTCTTCCGTGATTCTTTTGTGAAAAAAAGGCGGACTCACGCGAAGGCGCGAAAGTCGCGAAGGGAAGGGGGCAGAGTACAAGGCTCGTGCTGAACTGTGCCGGGATGGAATCGTTTCGCGCGACTGGCCGCCGGATCAGTCGCCGGCAGGTCGCGATGCTTCCTGTACTCCGCCGCCTCCCCTTCGCGTCTTTCGCGTGAGTTCCTCGCTATTCTGCGGAGGGCAACGGGCGAAAAGGACGGCGCCCTGAAACCTGGAATACTCGCGGAACACCTGCAAGCGTCTCCGTGTCTGCGGCAATCGAGTAGAGCTCTTCGATGACACGATCTATCTCTTCACGTGAAGCGAGGCCTTCCTCGATGACCGAGTCCGCGATTGCCTCCATGGTCAGAGGATTGAGAAGCTTGACATCACCCTCGAGTCCCATCGGCTGGATAACGTCTACCTCGATATCCCCAAACCCGGCGTTTTTCAGTAACATCGGAAGCCGTGGTCCGATATCGGCATCACCGCCCTTGCGACGGACCACGTCGCGGTAGAGTTGCTGATAACGTCTCGAGGCCTTTGCATCTGGATGGACAAGGTGAGCGCTGAAATCGATATCCTCCACTGCCAGCCTGCCGCCGGGTTGCAGATGGCTGTGAAATGAGTGGAGTGTTTGCTCGGGTTCAGGCAGGTGGGTCAGCAAGAATCGCGCGTAGATGAGATCCGCGCCCAAAGACTCCTTCTCCTTGCGGATGTCACTGAGACGAAACTCGACGTTTCCGATACCCAATTCCCTGGACTCCGCCGTCGCGAGCTCAATCTTTGTTGGATCGATATCGATCCCAATCACGAGGCCCGAAGCGCCGACGCGTCGTGCCAGCTCGCGAGTGACGTCTCCACCACCACACCCAACATCGACGCATACCTGCCCCTCGGCAATCTCCAGTCGATCGAGGAATGCATATGTTCCTGCATGCATGACGCGTGCGACAACACGCAGGCGATTCCGCCCCTCGATGCCGCCGCGAATCGCGTAATGTCCCCGATCATCTGCTGACTCTGCCATCGCTCTCCAGCTCCCGTGCATCCACCTTGATTAGCCATCCGCGGATGATTTGTCGTCGCCCTCAACATGAAATCTGAGGAGCATTCGATGAAGCACCGGCGCCAAAACGAATCCAACTGCGACGAGAAATATGAGCCCGGCGTACAGCGCATAGAACCCGGCGAATAGTTTTCCCCCGACAGTCTGGGGCAAAGCGATCGGTCCCATTCCACCGAGCAGCATGGACGCATTGAGGAAGGCGTCAAGGAGGGATAAATGCTCGAAATAGACGTAGCCCGCGATCCCTATCGCAAGCGAGATTACGACCAAACCCAGCGAGAAGAGGACGTGCGGTTGCCAGCGAAGAAGAAACTCGGCACGGGTGAGTATTCGATGCTTACGTGCGTTGTCCATGGTTACCGGGTCAGGAGGCATACCACAGCACAGCGAAGATGTGGCAAAGGCTGCCTATCAGGACAAACAGATGCCAGACGAAGTGATGGTATCGCAGCCGATCAAGTCCGAAGAAGACCAGACCAAGGGTGTAAGCGAAACCGCCCGCGAGGATCCACATCAATCCGGCAATCGGCACGCGCGCCAGAATCGGTTTTATCGCGATCAACGCCAGCCAGCCCATCGCAACGTAGAGAACAACAAAGACCCGCGTATTGTTTACGCCTCCAATCACCTTGAGCCCGATGCCCGCAATCGCGAGCCCCCAGACGATCGCAAGCAAGGTCCATCCCCATCCGCCCCTCAGCACGCCCAGCATAAACGGAGTATACGTCCCGGCGATCAGGAGAAAGATCGCCGAGTGATCGAACGCATGAAAAATGCGCTTTGCCCTTCCATGTGGCAATGCGTGATAAACGGTCGAAGCGAGATAGACCATGACCAGGGTCAGCGCAAAGATGCCTACCCCGGCCACATTTGCCGCATTGCCATTCCTGACCACGTTGATTACGAGAATCGGCACCGCGGCAAGGACGATGGCAAAGAGGGCAATGCCGTGACTGACGCTGTTGGCGATCTCTTCCCCGAAGGATTGCGACCGCTTGACTATCGGAGCTGCTTCGCTCACGTCCGTCTCTTCGTTTTTACTTCTTCTCATTCCTCACCAGTCATAATAAATCGACTTCGACTGCGCAGGCGCGCGACGATGGATGCGGGCGCTTTCGCCGGTGAACCCGAGTCAAATGGCGGTTGAGGGTCATACTCGATTCCAAGCTGGATTGCCTGCGCTACCTCGTCTCCAAACTCTCTCGCGACAACCGTCAGCGCCATATCGATCCCGGCAGATACCCCCGCCGCGGTGACGATCTTTCCTTCGAAGACGACCCTCTCGCTTGTGGGTTGAGCACCGAACTCTGCGAGAATCTCAAGAGCAAGCCAATGACTTGTCGCGCGCAGACCCGTGAGAATTCCAGCAGCCGCAAGTACGAGTGACCCGGTGCAGACGGACGTTGTCCAGCGGCTTCCAGCGTGTACCTGTCGCACCCAGTCGAGAATCTCGGCGTCATCCATGAGCGCTGTCTGTCCGGGCCCTCCTGGCACGACGAGGATGTCTGGCGATGTCAGCTCTCCGAGTGCGTAGTCGGCCACGACCGCGAGACTGCCTGCATCCGTTCGTTTCGGCCCTCGCTCTTTGCCGACAAAGCGAACCGTGACGCCCGGCGCCGATCGAAACACTTCATAAGGTCCGATGGCGTCCAGGGCAGTGAATCGATCAAAAACGAGAATTGCTACTTCCATCGGTGCTCCGCGTTCGTTCTAAAAAATTGGCTTGTGGTCATTAACCTTCTGAGTTGCATCGCGTCCGCATTTAAGGGGCTGGTCGCGCTCATCGATACGCGGCACTGCCGCCACCGAAGTATAAGGCCAGACAAACGAGCATCTGCCACGCCGCGAACCCAGTTGCTCCAATCAAATCACGGTGAAGTCGCGTTGCTTACTCGAAGTCCGGAAGACTC
>JBDTUW010000291.1:0-5893 GCA_040007555.1 Acidobacteriota bacterium
CTGGCAACTGGAGACTGGCAACTGTTCAACTGACAACTGCTCTACGCCTCAGTATGATCCTCACCATCGAAGGAGAGAACCACGGACTCCTCGTCGACCTTCGTTTCGAGATGCACTCGACGTCCCCACAGCTTGAAGACGTGCTCCATTACCTTGCGCGCGTACTTCAGGTCCAACGGAGCCCCCTCATAGCGATGCATGAGATATAGCTCCCGGCCTCGATCGTAGTCGGCATCGATCACTTCGATATACGGGAATCCAAAGTTGGTCATGTTGGCGACCAATTGGTCCCGGACACGCTCCCACCGCTTTTCAGTGACCGTCCACTCTTCTTCGTCAACCAACTCGAAAACGAAAAGGTCCAACTCCTCGCAGAGATCGTCTGTCAGATAGTTCCGAAGGAATGAAACATCATTGTCGAGTTCGCGCACCTCAAAAATCTTTGCCCTCCCACCGCCACCATTGCGCCCGAATCGGTTGCGGTCCTCTGCGCTCGGATTGTCCCAACGCCTCTCGATGTCTTCAAAGATCTTGTAGCCGAGATAGTAGGGATTGAGCTGCCCGCGGTGCGGCGAGACAACCCCTGCATGAAGCTCCGCAAACTCAAGGTGTTCGTGGTCCGGCAGATCGAGCTCCCGCATTATTCGCGAATGGAAATAACTCGCAAATCCTTCGTTCATAATCTTTGTTTGCATCTGCGGGACGAAATAAAGCATCTCGTCGTGGACCATGCTCATGATATCGCGCTGCCAGGGCTCGAGAACCGGCGAATTGTTCATGATGAACCAGACCAGATCCTTCTCATGCGGAGCTTGCGCGTTGTTTGCCGCTAACTTAGCTTCTCGATCGCGCTCGGCTCGCTCCTCCGGAAGGGCGAGTTCGTCATAGAGATAGACCTGTTGCGGAATTTCGCCGTCGCCTTTAGCCGGCGCGTCCCGCCGCTTCTTGATGAAGAAGTTGGGATCGACATGTTCCTCGATCGAAAGTACGGCGTCGAGAAAGTCTTCGACGACTCTGCGCCCGTACTTGAACTCGTATTCATTGATCCTCGCTGCATGCAACGCTGCGTCATCGACCATGCGCCGGTTTGTCTTTGAGAAGTAGACGTTGTGCTTGAAGAAATCGACGTGTCCAAGGACGTGCGCGATGACAAGTTTGTTTTGCAGCAGCGAGTTGTTTTCGAGCAGAAACGCATAGGCCGGATTGGAATTGATGACTACTTCATAGATCTTCGATAGACCTAAGTCATACATGGTCTTCATCTTGTGGTAGGCCTTACCAAAGCTCCAATGCGAGTACCGGCCCGGGAGCGCATAGGACCCAACCTCGTACATGACAGTCGATGGAACGATCTCAAAGTGCGTCGGAAAAGGGTCAAGGCCGAACTTTACTGTCGCTATCTCCCAGATCTGTTCAAGACCTTTCTCAAGCTCTCTAACTTCCTTGTCCATAAAGTTCACTCTCGCCACTTTTCGTGTAGCGTCTGCAGTGCCTCAACGTGACAACCGCGGAGCCCGTACTCCGGATCCACGCAAGCATCCAACGGATTACGACCAAACCCTTCGTTAATCCCATCGAAACCGCTGCTCACGCCACGGGTCACCGGTCATGTGATAGCCGCCATCCTCCCAGTATCCGGCTCGGTCTTCGGCGACGAATTCGACCTTAGTCAGCCACTTCGCACTCTTCCATGCATACAGTTGAGGAATCACCGCTCGAAGAGGTCCACCGTGTTCGTGAGAGATCGGTTGACCGTCGTGCATGGAGGCAAGGAGGCTATCTTCGGCGAGAAACATGGACAGCGGCAGGTTGGTGGTCCAGCCGTGATCGAGCGCGTGGAGTATCACAAACTTTGCTTCCGATTGGACACCGAACTCAGTGGCAATCACCCGCGTCGAGACACCCTCCCATAGATTGCCAAGCCGGGACCATCGCGTGACACAATGAAAGTCGGAAAACACCCTCGACTGGGGTAAGGCCATAAATTCCCGCCAGTCAAGCATGGCTGGCGTCTCGACCAGGCCGCCGACTTCAAGTCGCCAGTTGGTTGTATCGACTTCTGGCGGCCCGAATGCATCGAGGACCGGCCAGACGCGTGTCCTCGACTGTCCTGGTGGCACGCGATCCCTGAGTCTGGTGTGCGGGCTGATGATGACATCGGCAGCGATTGCCTCGGGTTCGGGTGGACTTCCCGCCTGGTATTTTGGGTCTCCTCCCTCACGCGACTGATCTGACATTCGGTCCTGCCCCCTCTGGTCTCTCTTTCGGCCTAAAAACGCTGATGACGTGATCTTGCGCCCTGATCCAACTGCTGGTCAACTCCTGACCCTTGAGGCGGGTCGAAAAGCGCCATTTATCACTTGTTTTCATTGACATGCGCCGATTGGAGTGGGTATACTTTATGGCTTTCAGCAGCAGTGCCTCATCAAAATGTCCTGAGCACTTTTAAACATGCACCAAGCTTTCGAAATCCTCGAGTTCGATAAGCTCAAGAGCCTTCTTTTGACCAAAATTCGCACCTCACTTGGTGCGACGCTGGCGCTGCGCCTTGAGCCTCTGTCCGGTTTTGAGGAGATTGTCCGCGAGCTAAGGAAGACTGGTGAGGGCGTCACCATCCTTAATGAAGGCACCGCGTTGGATATCAACGAGATGCCGGACCCAGCGGGTGCCCTGGCGCGCCTCACGGTCGAGGACGTAAATCTTGAACCGGTAGAGATTCTCAATCTTCTGAGATTGATTTCGGTGTCGACCGGACTGCGGGAGACCCTTCGAGAAGAAGCTGAACGGCTCCCGCTGTTGAGCCAGATTGCCGCAACCATTCCCAATCTGCGCGCGCTCTACCAGCGGTTGCGCGGCCGCATTCTGCCAAATGGTGAGATCGATGATTTCGCGAGCCCCGACCTGCGCGAGGCACGACACAATATCGCGCGGCTGCGCGGCCAGATACAGCGTTCGCTCGAGTCAATCCTCAAGCGCGCCGACGAAGCTCACGCCCTGCGCGAGGATTTCGTCACGATTCGTAATGATCGCTTCGTGATACCGATTCGCAACGACAATCGTGGCGCGGTCGCCGGCGTCGTTCATGGTATGTCTTCATCCGGTCAGACAGCCTTTGTCGAGCCGCTTGAGACCATTGAGATGAACAATGAGCTTGTTCGTCTGCGCGAACTTGAGCAGATCGAGATTACCAAAGTCCTCTTCGGGATCACCGAGGAGCTTCGGGCAGAGCGGTCAGAACTCGAAAAAATGGCGGACGCCGTCGCCGAGATCGATTTCGTTGCCGCCAGAGCACGTCTCTCGATAGCGATGACGGCAATCGAGCCGGAGATCAACCAGTCGGGCAGACTGTTCCTCAACGCAGCGCGCCATCCGCTACTCGAGGAACATCTTAAGTCTCAAAGCATCGGGATCGTCCCGATCTCACTGGAACTCGACGCCGACCATCCCGTCATGGTTATCAGCGGTCCAAATGCGGGCGGCAAAACAGTCGTGCTTAAGACAGTCGGATTATTGCTGCTCATGGCTCAGTCCGGGCTGCACGTTCCCGCGGCTGAGGCTGACCTTCCCGTCTTTACTCAGATTCACCCGGACATTGGCGACCACCAGTCAATCGCTGCAAATCTGTCGACATTCACCGCGCATATCGAGAACATTCGGCAGATCTCGGCCGAACTCGAAGCGCCCGCGATCGTCCTGCTTGACGAAGTCGGGACCGGAACCGACCCCGAGGAAGGCGCTGCGCTTGGAGTTGCCATCGTCGACTACTTCAAATCTCGTGGAGCGCACGTCATCGTGACGACTCACTACGGTGCTCTCAAGGTCTATGCGACGAATAGGCCGGACGTGCTCAATGCCAGTGTCGAGTTTGACGAGCGGACCCTTAAGCCCACCTACCGACTGCTGACCGGACTTGCGGGAGCGTCGTCGGGAATCGAGATTGCGCGAAGATTTGGCCTGCCGGCGGAGATCACGGAGCGAGCCGTCTCAGGCGTGGCCACGGCCAGCGTCGAGGCGACGAATTTTCTCCGCCGTCTGAAGCAACAGTATGACGAGCAACAGCAAAGTTTGCTTGCCATCGCGGAGGAACGCGCCGCAGTCGCCGAGAAGTACGGCCGCCTGGAAGCAGATTTTTCGGTGCGCGAGCGCGCACGCGAGCGCGACTTTCGCAATGAGCTGCAAAAGATCGTCGCCGCGTTCACCGAGCGGGGCGAAAAGTTGATCGCCAGCATCACGGACGCGACGGAGGCACGGCGCGCCCGAAAGGATCTGGAAAAAAAGACAATCGAGTTGCGCAGTGCGTCCAGCACCGCCGCGCGGCTGTTTCACCAGCAAGCGGGCGCCGATCCATCTGGCAAATCCGGCAAATCTCGAGAAGACACCGAGACGGAAAACGATTTGGCCGCCGCGGAGGCTGCGAAGTCCCTGGAAGTTGGCGACCGCGTCCTGGTTCTGGCCTTCGGTCAGGAGGGCGTTGTCGATTCCGTCACCGAGCTTGAGGTGGGTGTTCAGGTAGGCGCTTTACGATTTAGAGAACAACCTGAGAATTTACGACTCGTGGAGCGCGCAAAAGCGTCTAATCAGACGGCGCGGACGGCCGCGATGCCAAAAGGCGTTTCCGTCAGTCTCTCTGAGCGAGAAGCGCCGCGAAATGAACTGAAGCTTCTGGGCCAAACTGTTGCTGAGGCGACCGACGCTACGGATAAGTTCCTTGATGAGGCGTTTCTCAACAACTACGACCGAGTTCGGATCGTACACGGCGTTGGGATGGGGGCGCTCAAGCGAGCGGTCACGGAATTGCTGACTGGGCATCCGCACGTCGAGAAATTCTATTCTGCTGCCTCGAATGAAGGCGGAAACGGGGCGACGGTGGTTGAGCTGAGGAAGTAGCAACAGGACAGAGTTGGGACTTCGAAATGTTATGGCCGCGCAGTTTTACTGATGAGCTTCGAGGGCAGGCCGACATAGTTCGCATAGTGTCAGACTATGTGACCCTGAAGAAACGTGGCGCGAACCATATCGCGTGCTGTCCGTTCCACCAGGAAAAGACGCCGAGTTTCAACGTCAACCCGGCACGTCAGCTCTTTAAATGTTTTGGGTGCGGAAAGGCGGGGGATGTCTTTCGATTCATCATGGAAATCGAAAGCGCTTCTTTCCCTGAGGCGGTTCGGACCGTTGCTGAGAAGAGCGGTGTGGCACTGCCACAAATGGTCGAGAATCGAGACGCGGAGACAAAAGAGCAGCAGCGGAAGGAACTGCTCGAGATCAATCGCTGGGCGACAGAGTTCTTTGAAAACACGCTGCACGAGGAATCACAGGGGCGCCAGGCTCTTGAGTATTTGGCGGGTCGCGGCATCAACCCCGAGACGCAGCGTCTGTTTCGGCTTGGATATGCCCCGGACAGCTGGGATGCGCTGAGCAACCACCTTCGCGACAGGGGCGTGGCACGACCGCAGATAGAGCGGAGCGGACTGGTTACGCTGCGGGAGTCGGGCTCGGGTTATTACGATCGCTTCCGCGGTCGACTGATTTTTCCGATCAGTGATGCGCAGGGGAGGATCATCGCCTTTGGCGGGAGGACATTGGGCACTGGTGAGCCGAAGTACCTTAACTCGCCCGAGACGGTACTTTATACAAAGGGACAGCACTTATTCGGTCTGACGCAATCGCGCGAAGATGTCCGGAAAAGGGGCTACGCCATCCTGGTCGAGGGGTATTTGGATTTTCTTATCCCTTTTCAAGCCGGGGTGACAAATCTGGTGGCGAGTCTGGGAACGGCATTAACGGATCAGCAGGTTCGGTTGCTGAGCCGTTATGCTCGAAAGATCGTTGTCAACTTCGATCCGGATGCGGCGGGTGCGAGTGCGACCAAGCGAAGTTTAGAGACGTTGTTGGG
>JBDTUW010000292.1:0-5888 GCA_040007555.1 Acidobacteriota bacterium
GCGTTCTCCGGCCTGTTGTCCATCTTGATGTCAATGACGTCCGGATTCTTGATCATCAGACGGATACTAGCCAAGGAGCCCTTCGTCGGCAAGTCCCTTCTGCCGCTTTGTGCAGACAACAGTCGGCTGCTCCTCACTTCGGTCTTTCTTCCCTTCGCCGCCAGGCTCGGATGTTTGCCCAGTGCCGCCAGCATCCCCCGGACATACCCGGCCCGGACCAACCCATTAGCCCGCATCGCGACTCTTTGGACTAGGCGGCGGTAACCGTGATAGATTGTCGCTCCCGTTAATGATTACCGGAGGCGAGCAGATGACGCTGAGAGTACTGATCGCAGATGACGACAAGGATGCGCGCTTTCTCTGGAAGGTCGTGTCGCGAGAGTTTGGGCTGGATGTGACCGAAGCGACCACCGGTCGAGAGGCGCTCATCGAGCTTGAGAAGGACACCCAATTCGCGTTGGTGATTCTGGACGTCATGATGCCCCTGGTTACAGGGTATGAAGTACTCCGCGAGATGCGCGCGACGGACTCGCGAAAGGCAACGCCTGTCATCGTCTCGACGGCGAACCGCACGACGCAGGGCCTGGGCGAGATAACCGTCGACGAGAAAACGTTTTTCGTCAATAAAGCGTCCGGAATCGAGAACATGCGACGCGGGATCGCTCGCGCCCTGGGTCAGGAGCTCTAGCACGCATCCTCTCTTCGCTTCGTCTCCCGGCTTGCTGCTGATCCTTCATGAACTGAACCTCACCTTGCCCCCGCTCGATCCGAGTTTCAACGGCAACCGCCATGTACCTGGTCGACGGAAACAACGTCATGGGACAACGACCTGGCTGGCACCGCGACCGGCCAGCCGCGCAGCGAAGGCTGCTGCTCGAACTGGCGGAACTCGCCAAGCTGCGAGCTGTCCGTATCGCGGTCGTCTTCGACGGGCGTCCACTGCCAAACTTCCCGGACGGTTCGCGATTCCGTGGCATTGATGTCTATTTTGCCAGACCTGGATCGGATGCCGATCAGCGCATTCTTGAGCTGCTTGAACAAGACCCTAACCGCCGCAATATGACCGTCGTCACCTCCGACAGGGCGCTCGCCAATCTGATTCGAGGAGACGGTGTGCAGACCATGAGCTCCGGGGAGTTTCGACACCTGCTTGCGGACAATGCATCGCTTGACCGGCCAGCCGGTGGGTCGACGCCGGACGCGGGACCCGAAGTATCCGTCGATGAGACCCCGTCATGGATGCGTTACTTCGGCGTCGACGAAACGGATTCGGATGAGTCCTGAGAGCGGGGCAGGATGAGGATGCCGCGCCCGCAAATCATTGGAAACCAGCCAATTGACAGGCCCGCAATAACTGGCATAATGGGTGGTGGAAGCTCCTTTCCCGAGGGTTTTTTGTTCATGGGTAAGAGTCTCAATACACGGCGGGCAGATCGCGTGAGTTCGACATTTCATCCCCGGAGCAAACCTCGATCACGACGAATCCTCAACTTCCTCGTTTCGCCCTATCTTCTGGTTCCGCTTGCTTTGCTGCTACTCGTCGGAAGCGGCGTCCTGACCTATTACTATTACAGATATACCGAACTGATTGACGCAGGTCTTCGTGGCGACATCTTCGTCCGATCGTCAGGGATCTACGCCGCGCCTCCCGAGCTGCGCTCCGGGGCCTCGATGAAGATGAACTCGATCGTCGCTCACTTGAGAAGGATCGGTTATGTCGAAGGGGGAAGTCACGAGAATGAGCGGCGGGGGCAATACGCGATCCGTGGGGCTGCCATCGAGATTCGGCCCGGATCCGAGGCACGCGCCGATGACTCCGCAACATTCCGCCCGCTGCGGGTGACTTTTGGCCGCGGCGGCGACGTCATCCAGTCAATCAAGGATCTCGAGAACGACAAGCAGATGGGAGAAGCTCCCATCGAACCGGAGTTGATCTCTTCGGTCATCAATCCAGAGCGCGAGAAGCGGAAGATCATCGAGTACAAGGACCTTCCCCAGAACCTGGTTGATGCGATTGTCGTGGTCGAGGACCGGCAATTCTTCGAGCACAGCGGCATCAACTGGCGCGGCATTGTACGCGCCGCGATCCGCGACTATCAGACCGGACAATGGCGGGAGGGCGGCAGTTCCGTCACTCAACAGTTGGTCAAGAATTTCTATCTCAAGCCTGAGAAGACCCCGAAACGTAAGCTGGCGGAGGCATACATCTCAATACTGCTCGAACAACGACTGACAAAAGAGCAGATCATGGGGATGTATTGCAATCAGATATATCTGGGGCATCGGGGAGGCTTCTCAATCAACGGGTTTGGTCAGGCGGCGCGGTCATATTTCGACAAAGACATTTCCCATCTGAGTCTCGCTGAATCGGCGCTGCTGGCGGGTGTCATTCGAAACCCTGCCTACTACTCGCCATTCTCTCACGAGGATCGCGCGATTGAACGTCGCAACTTCGTTATCGAAAAGCTCGCTGAGGCCGGGAAGATTACTCCCGTGGAAGCGGAACAAGCGCGTCAGTCGCCGGTCGGCCTCAAGGGCAAGGGAGCATCCCTCGACGTTTCCGATGCCCCGTATTTTATCGATTACCTGACGAGACAGCTCGAGAGCCAGTACGATGGACGCGTCGTCGCAGCCCGTTCCCTGCGGATATACTCCACCCTTCAAATCGACCTGCAGCGAGCCGCCTATCAGGCCGTGACCAAACACATGGCGACGATCGAGGCAAAGCTTGCAAAACGCAAAGGCGGCACGGCTGGTTTGCAGGCTGCGCTGGTGGCGCTCAATCCAAAGACTGGTGAGATATTCGCAATGCTGGGCGGAAGGGATTACGCCAGCAGCCAGCTGAATCGCGCAACAGACTCCCGGCGACAGCCCGGATCTGTCTTCAAGCCTTTTGTCTATGCTGCGGCGCTGTCGCAGACCACGGATGAAGTGGGGCAGACGCTGACGCCGGCGACAATGTTTCTGGATGCGCCTCATACCTTTGAGAATGGTTCTGGGAAACCGTATAAACCCGGCAATTTTGGCGATAAGTACGAAATGAAGCAGATCACGCTCAGAGATGCTCTCGCCAATTCCAAGAACGTGATCACTGTCGAGCTGGCGGAGAGGATCGGCTTCACGCAGGTCGCCCGCCTCGCCGAACGCGCGGGATTGCCTAAAGTTCCCACAAACCCGTCGATGGCCCTTGGGGTCGGTGAAGCCACGCCATTGCAGATGGCAGGTGCCTACACCGTTTTCGCAAATAAGGGTCGGCGCGTATCGCCGATCGCGATCAAACGCGTGGCGCTCGCGACAGGCGCGACTCTTTTCAGATCTGAATCATTAAGCCGCGAAGTGATCAGCCCACAGGTAGCCTATGTCATGACATCACTGATGGAGGACGTCATCAACCATGGTACAGGGTCTCGCGTGCGACAGATGGGATTCAAAGCGCAGGCTGCCGGCAAGACAGGAAGTTCTCGGGACGGATGGTTTGCCGGGTATACGCCCAATCTTCTTTGCGTTGTCTGGGTCGGTTTTGACGACAATTCTGACCTCGGGCTGACTGGTGGAATGACAGCGGCGCCCATCTGGGGCGAGTTCATGAAGAACGCGCTGGCATTGCATCCTGAACTCGGGGGCGAGTTCGAAGACCCCGGGGACATACTAACTGTCGATATTGATCCGACGACGGGCCAGGTCGCCGCCGACAGCGCTGCGAACATCCGCCACGAACTTTTCATCCGCGGAACAGAGCCCTCACAGAAAGCCCTGGATACCAATCAGAGTGAGCCTGCCGTAGTTTCACCTCCCGAGGTGCCGGCGCCGGCAGTGGAAACTCCGATACCCCGTTCGCCAGCAAGCACTCCTCTACCCCTGGCGCGAAGCACAACGACATCTCCTCAGGGCCCTATGGGAACGGTTTCCCTTGACGTATGTACATTGACCGGTTTGATTCCACTCCCCGGCATTTGCCCAACCAGCGTCAATCGCATCTTCCCGGCAGGCCGAGAACCGCGTATCACCTGCAGAGCGGCGTATCACACTAATCGACCTCGCCTTTTGGGAATAAGTCAGCCGCGCTAACCCGGAGAGGTGCGAGGATTTGCCCATTTCCTACACCAATTTGCGAAGGTCAGCAACGTCTTCCTCATCAATGCTTGGACACGCCGCAGTGGCGTGTGTTCGAACCGTTCAGTTCTGCGAAGCGTGAAGTTGGCGTGACAAAAGAAATAACTACAAATCAGGAGGTCGAAGATGCGGTTCTTATTCAAGGTGGGCATTCCCGTTGAAGCTGGAAATGCAGCCGCCATTAGCGGAAAACTGGGCGAGACGATTCAGGCGATTCTCACAGATATCAAGGCAGAGGCGGCTTATTTCACCGACTGGGACGGTCAGCGGACGGGTTTTATCATTGTCGACATGCAGGAGACTTCGCAGATTCCCGCACTCGCCGAGCCGTGGTTCCTTGCCCTCAACGCCAGCGTTGAGATTCACCCAGTAATGGTCCCCGCGGACCTGGCCAAGGCCGGACCTTCAATCGAGCGAGCCGTCAAAACTTACGGCGACTAGTCGTATCCTTCTGAAGTCTCGCCGCGCCCTGAAGTCTCGCCGCGCCGGAATGGCTCCTGGCGCTCTAAAGTGTGATGGATGTCCTATTGAAAACAGTCGACTACTTTCCGCGCGTTTCGAACGGTCGTGGAAGAGGAGAAATATCTTGACACAAGCGAAGTCAGTCCTGGCAGGTTTCTTGCGGCCGATGCTGCTGCTCGCCCTGCCTTGTGTTCTTTGGTCCACAATCGGGCTTGCTCAAGGCAAGTTCCCAGCTGGCGCCTACGCTAACGGGCAGTTTGTCATCACTTTCCTTGAGGACGGCAGTCACACGGTCAGCGCCGATGGCAACGTCGTCGTCAAAGGAAGCTATTCCGTCACACAAGATCAAATCCTCCTTACTGACAAGTCGGGAGAGTATGCATGCGGCGCGACGCAGACCGGTAAGTACAAATGGAAGGTCGTCGAGAAGACCCTGACATTCGAGAAGGTCGACGATGAGTGCGATGGCCGCGCCGGAGCGCTAACCGGTGAGGCGTGGACGAAGAAATAGGAACCGGATCACTTAATGCAAGTTAACGCAGAGGTGCCGTGTCTCGTTCGTCACCGCGCCTCTGCGTTAGACCCCTTTGTTACGATTTTGAAGCGGACACACCATTAGTCTCGCGGAGACCGATAGCCGGGTCTCGCGCGCAAGACCACATCCTTTCGACTCGCCTTGACCTGAATCTTTCTGTATTTCCCGTCGCGCGCGCCATTGGTCGAGTAATACCCGAGTGAATACTGTTGTCGCAGCTCTGCCGCGATCTGGGCAAACGCTTCTGGAAGCGCTCCCAGAGTGTCCGCGCGATGTAATCGACCGCCGGACGCAACGGCGACCGCGTTCAGATACCGAGGCCTTGATTCGCCGTCAGCAGGACCAGTACGGTTCGGCGACAGATGTCGGGCTGATTCTGGGCGGACCTCCGACCGGGACAACGCCGCCGACTATGCCGGGAGGAGGCGGTCCATCTATACCTCGACCGCGGCCGGGAAGTGCTGACGATCCCTACAAGCTTCCGGGACCATCGGTGATTCTTGGACCGTCCGGCCGATATCCCGGTGATCGGCGAAATCCCAATGAGAGTCCGTATCCCGACGACCGCTCGAGTGGCAGGCTACCTGCTCCAGACAACCGCTATCCCCAGGGAGGGCGGAGCGACGATCGCTTTCCGGACGCGAATGATCCTTCGGTGCGGCGCCGCCCCGTTGATCCAGTCGGTGTCATGCTGGATGGTCTTTACCGGACAGCCGATCAGTATCTGAACGCGGTCGCCGTTGCGTCCGGAGGTCGATTACATCGCGCGGATACGCTG
>JBDTUW010000293.1:0-5884 GCA_040007555.1 Acidobacteriota bacterium
ATGAGGAAGGGTATTTCTTTCTCGAAGATCGACTCAAGGACATGGTCAATGTTGGTGGCCTGAAGGTTTTCCCGGCTGAAGTCGAGAACGTCATCCTGCAGCATGCTGCAATTGCTGATGCGGCTGTTTATGGAGTGGCAAATGCTCTCTTCGGAGAGAGGGTCGTCGCCGCGGTAGTCCTCAAGGAAGGACAAAGAGCAAGCGCTGATTCGATCAGGACGATGTGCCGCGACAGGCTTGCCGAGTACAAGGTGCCGGACGAGGTGGCGTTTCTTGAAGAGATTCCGAGGAGCCCGACAGGGAAGGTTCTGAAGCGCATTCTTCGCCAGCGACATCCTGCAAATTCGATAAGGACCACGTTTCTACCAATTGGAAATGACCGAAGTGACGCTCCTCGGGCGTCTGCGGCGCGCGACTGGATCGCGCAGTGGTTAACCGACACGCTGTGCATTCAAAGAGGCGAGGTTGATGCCGAGAAGTCTTTCTTTGATTACGGGCTTACTTCGTCGCAGGCGATGAAACTAGCGAGCGATGCAGGCGAGTGGTTGGGCATGTCCTTGGGAGCGACCATCGCGTGGCGATTCCCGACCGTCGATGAACTTGCCCGGCACCTCGCTGATCCTCGAAGCAACCCGGAGGGCGATGAGAGTGCGCCGCGGGCTGAAACCGGCCTCGACGGCTTCTCGATCGCCGAGATTGCTGAACTTCTGAGTGCAGAGATCGCGGCATCAAAACAGCGAAAGTCCAGATGAGTCTAGCTTCGGACAATATGGATTACCGGACTTTGCTGGCGAATGCCTACGTGGAGCTCAAACAGTCGCGCGACGAGCTGGAGGCCTTCGAGCTTGCCGAGCACGAGCCGATCGCGATCATCGGCATCGGCTGCCGCTTTCCCGGCGGCGTCAATTCACCGGAATCCTATTGGCGTTTGTTGATCGAGGGCGAAGATGCGATCCGTGAGATTCCTCAGGATCGCTGGGATGTGGAAAAGTTCTATGACGCCGATCGCGATCGCGCGGGGAAGATGTATACGCGGCACGGAGGGTTTCTCGATGAGGTCGACCGCTTTGACGCCGCCTTCTTTGGAATCTCCCCGCGTGAGGCAGAGGAGCTCGATCCGCAGCATCGCCTGCTGCTCGAGGTGAGTTGGGAGGCGCTGGAAGACGCCGGAGAGACGCCGTCAGAGCTACCAAAGACGGGTGTCTTTGTTGGTCTTTTCATGGGTGATTACGCGCAACTCGGCTTCAACTCCGGTGATGCAGCGCGAATCAATGCCTACAACTGCACCGGCAATCTTCGTGCAATGGCGGCTGGTCGGATCTCCTACACCTTTGGATTTCATGGGCCGGCGCTGCAGCTGGATACGGCCTGTTCGTCTTCGTTGCTGGCGATTCATCTCGCGTGTCAGAGCCTTCGTTTGCGGGAGAGCGATCGAGCGCTCGCTGGTGGAGTCAATCTGATCCTGACACCGGATGCGACGATCGGGGTCTGCCGTCTTGGCGCACTTTCAACGGATGGGCGATGCAAAACATTCAGCAGTCGCGCTGATGGTTATGGACGCGGCGAAGGATGCGGTGTTGTCGTCCTCAAGCGCCTTTCCGATGCGATTGCTGATGGTGATCGAGTGCTGGCGTTGATTCGCGGCTCGGCAGTGAACCACGATGGGAGAAGTAACGGGTTGACGGCGCCAAATGGCAATGCTCAGGAGTTCGTCATCCGTGCAGCTCTGGCAAACGCTCGCGTCAAGCCCGAGCAGATACAGTATGTGGAAGCTCACGGAACGGGCACCCTCCTTGGCGACCCGATAGAGGCGCTGGCTCTTGGATCGGTGCTTGGCGAAGGACGCGCAAAGAGCTCGCCGGTGATCCTTGGATCGGTTAAGACCAACTTTGGTCATCTTGAAGCAGCGGCGGGAGTGGCGGGCCTCATCAAGACGGTGCTTGCGCTCAAGGCTCGAACTATTCCACCTCATCTGCATTTGGGTGAGCCCAATCCGCACATTCCGTGGGATTCGCTTCCACTTGTGGTTCCCACCGAGAAGATGCCCTGGGTTTCGGAGAACGGAACACGCTTCGCCGGCGTCAGCGCGTTTGGAATGAGCGGTACCAATGCACATGTTGTGCTGGAGGAAGCGCCCAGGCGGTTGGCAGTGAGCAACGAGGTCGAGAGGCCTCGACATATGCTGTGCCTCTCGGCACGAAGTGAGAGAGCTCTGGAAGAGTTAACGGGCCGCTATGAGGACTATCTCGCGGCCGGTCCAGACGTGGATCTCGGTGATATCTGTTACACCGCGAGCGCGGGACGGAGGCACTTCAATTATCGAGTCGCGATCCAGGCACGCTCGAACGAGGAATTGCTTGAACGGCTAAGGAGTCACCGCGAAGGCCTTGAGACGGCGGGCGTGGCGTGCGGCGTGGTGACGGGCGCAAGCCAGCCAAAGATAGCGTTTCTCTTTACTGGTCAGGGATCGCAATACACGGGGATGGGAAGGGAGCTATACCGAACGCAGCCGGTCTTTCGCGAAACGCTGGAGCGGTGCCAGGAAATACTGAGTGGATATCTGGATCGATCGCTGCTCTCGGTGATGTTTGCTGAGGATGACGCGACCGCAGCGTTGCTTGACGAGACGGAATACACACAGCCGGCACTCTTTGCATTGGAGTATTCGCTCGCCCGGATGTGGCAAGCGTGGGGAGTACGGCCTGCGATGCTGCTGGGCCACAGCGTTGGCGAGTATGTGGCAGCTTGTATCGCCGGGATTTTCAGTCTTGAGGACGCGTTGCGCCTGATCGCGACTCGCGGCAGGTTGATGCAGAGCCTCCCCCGAGATGGAGCGATGGCAACTGTCTTCGCCGAGCCGTCGCGGATCAAAGAGGTGCTCGATCGCCACGGGAACGAAGTTGCAATCGCAGCGATCAATGGCCCCGCGAATACGGTTATCTCCGGGCGAATGCGAGTGGTGGACGAGGTGTGCCGGGAGCTCGACGAGAGGCAGATCAAGAGTAAGCCGCTGAGGGTATCGCACGCGTTTCATTCCTCACTCATGGAACCGATGCTGGATGAGTTTCGGACGGAAGCGGAGAAGATTACTTACGGGACGGCGCAGATACCGATCATCTCGAACCTCACCGGACAAGAGGAAGAGTTGGGAGCCGAGTACTGGATCCGCCAGGCGCGCGAGACGGTGAGATATGCCAACGGCGTGAAGCGTCTGGTGATGGATGGAGTGACGGGCTGTCTTGAAGTCGGACCGAAACCGGTACTGACTCGGATGGCGAGCGATAACGGTGATGTCAGGCGACGCGGAATCGAGATGTGGTCGACCCTCGACGGCAAACATGAAGAGTGGGCGGTGGTGCTTGCGACCCTCGGACGAATGTACACGAGCGGCGTTGGCATTGACTGGAAGGGATATGAGAAGGGATACCAGCGCCGGCGAGTGGGATTGCCAGGATATCCCTTTGAGCGGCAGCGGTATTGGGTGGGAAGTGAAAATCGCCGCGAACGCGTGGCCGATGGCTTGGGGGGGGATTGGGCCAAGGAGCACGAGCTGGCCGGGTCGCGCGTCAGGGAAGCGTGGACGAAAGAGATTAGATACGAGGGAGAACTGAGCGCAGACCGTCCGGCATACCTCGGTGATCATCGCGTGTTTGGCGAAGCCGTCTTGCCCGGCGCCGCATACCTGGAAATGATGCAGTGGGTGATCAGCAAAGGTCTGAATAGTAGACAGGTAGAGTTGGAAGGTGCGACGTTTCGCCGGGCTCTGGTGCTGAAGAAGGGAGAGCGGAAACGCTTGCAGGTGGTCATGAAGCCAGAGGGCGAAGGTCAATACGCGCTGCGGGTCTACAGCGAGCCCGAAGAAGAAGGAGATGGAGAGAAGGGACCCTGGGTGCTCCACGCGAGCGGGAGAGGGAAGCGCGCCGAGGGGAACACCGGGAAAGAATGGCAGAGTCTGGAAGAGGTGAAGAGACGGTGCACCGAAGTGATGAGCGTCCGGGAATTGTATGAGATTTACGAAGGGTTAGGGCCTGAGTATGGGGAACATTTTCGACCCATCACACAGCTTTGGCGCGGAGAAGGGGAATCGCTCGCAGAGTTGAGGATGCCCCGTGGGATCGATGCAGCTGGATACCGCCTGCACCCGGTATTGTTGGATGGGTGCCTGCAGACGCTTGGAGCGATGTTCGGCACAAAGGAAACGGGAGGGCAGACCTATCTCCCAGTCGGCATGAAGCATCTGCAAGTCTTTAGCAAACCGGGTGAAACGGTCTGGGTTCATGCAACGTTCACGGAAGGTGGGTCGGCGGATTTTACTCTCTATAACGGTGACGGCGTCGTTGCAGCTGCCGGCACAGGCCTGGAACTATTGCCCGCTGGTCCAGAAGCACTCTCAAGCAGGGCCAAGGCTCCCATTACAGACACGATCTATCGGATCGAATGGGAAGTGCGCGAGGGCAGCATCGCTAAAGAAAAGACCTCCTCCAGAGGTTTGTGGCTCATTCTCGGTGATGATGCCGGGGTCGGGAGACAGCTGGCCACGAGGCTTAGGGAAAAGGGCGAGCTCGTCAGACTTGTTCACGATGGGCAGCAATTTCAAAAGGCCGAGAGTGGTGACTTCATCATCGATCCCCTCTCATCCGACAATTTCGATTCCTTACTGCGATCCGTGGTTGAACCGCAGACTCCGCTGCGTGGGGTCGTCCATCTTTGGAGTCTCGATGCCGCGCCGCCGCCTGAACTAACAACTGAAGCACTACGAGAATCGTCCCGTCGAGGTTGTGAATCCGCACTGAATCTGGTTCAGGCGCTGACTCGCGCTTCGCAGACTCCGCGTCTGTGGCTCGCAACTTGTCAGACACAAGCAGTCAGACCAGGCGATCCGCTGACGGGTCTGGCGCAGACTCCGTTGTGGGGAATGGGCAAGGCAATTGCCGCCGAGCATCCGGAGTTCAGGTGCTCTCTAATTGATTTGTTTGGCAGGGAAACCGGCGATGACGCGGATTCTCTCTTTCACGAATTGTGGAGCGGCGAAGAGGAACCGCTCATCGCTTACCGCGAAGGCACACGCAGAGTTCCACACCTGAGCAGATCCGACGTCGACCACAGGTCGACAGACGCGCTCTCGATCCCCGACAAGGCGTATGCACTCCAGGCGGGCTCGCGCCGTGAGTTGGCCGGCTTGCGACTCGCATCCATATCACGAAAGTCGGTGAGATCGGGTGAGATAGAGATCGAGGTTCGAGCCGCCGGACTCAACTTCAGAGACGTCCTCAATGCAATGGGACTCTATCCTGGCAATGCGGGCGCTCTCGGTGGGGAATGTGCGGGCGTCGTCGTCGCGGTAGCCAGCGATGTGGAGCAGTTTTGCGTAGGCGATGAAGTCATAGTCATGACTCTCGGAAGTTTCTCCAGATATGTGACGGTCGATGCACGACTGACGGTGAAGAAACCGCGAGGCTTGACCTTTGAGGCCGCAGCCGCACTTCCGGTGGCATTTCTGACCGCATATTACGCATTACACGATCTCGCGAGGCTGTCCGCGGGAGAACGAGTGCTGATTCATGCCGCCGCTGGTGGTGTGGGCATGGCCGCGATCCAGATCGCCAAGATGATCGGTGCTGAGATTTATGCGACTGCGAGTCCGGCAAAATGGGACACGTTGCGAGCCCTTGGCGTGAACACCATTTACAATTCGCGCAATCTCGACTTCGCCGATCAGATATTGCAGGCGACGGAAGGTCGTGGAGTGGACGTCGTTCTCAACAGTCTGAGCGGCGACTTTATCGAACGAAGTCTGGTGGCGATGAGCGGACGCGGCCGATTTGTCGAGATCGGAAAACGAGGTGTCTGGTCGGCAGAACAGATCGCTGAGGTCAGCCCGGCA
>JBDTUW010000294.1:0-5875 GCA_040007555.1 Acidobacteriota bacterium
GTCGGCGCAATGTCGGATCTGGTCAAGGCTGGTAAGGTGCTCTACCTCGGCTTGAGCGAGGCGGGCCCGGCAACCATTCGAAAAGCAAACGCTGTACATCCGATCAGCGCCCTGCAAAGCGAGTATTCGCTCTGGTCACGAGATCCCGAAGATGAAATCCTCACCACTACGCGGGAACTCGGCATCGGATTTGTCGCTTATAGTCCGCTCGGGCGGGGTTTTCTGACTGGGCAGATCAAGAACTTCGAGGACCTCGAGGCGAGTGATTACAGACGGCATGCTCCGCGATTTCAGGGCGACAACTTCGACAAGAACCTGGCGCTGGTCGATCGCGTCACCGGGATGGCACGGGCACGTGGCGTTACTCCAGGTCAACTCGCATTGGCCTGGGTCATGGCGAAGGGCGATGACATCGTGCCTATTCCGGGCACAAAGCGACGGAAGTATCTGGAGGAGAACGTGGCCGCGGCTGCGATCACCCTGGGAGAGGATGACTTGGCGCGGCTCGAGGAGCTTGTACCCCGCGATGCAGCTTCAGGGCTCCGCTACCCGGAGGCTATGATGCGGACCGTGAATCTCTGAGCAGGAAGCGCTGGAGCCTCAGGACTGAGCCCGAAATTAGGTTCAAGTATCGAGCAAAAGGCACCAGGCGGTTGTATCCGTCTGGTGCCTTCGCTGCGTTTGGTTAGTGTCCAATATGAATCCATTCGGCAGTCGTCGCATTGTTATTGCCTTCATTTGAATTCCGGCAATGGCAAGGGACGACTACAAAGTGGAAATGCGGACGTCGAGCTCATCCGGCTAGTTACCGCAACGACCGTGTAAGCCATCATCATTGATGATGTCCAGGATGCTGGTGAGCAATGAGATGTCGTGCGAGCTGCCCGTCCGTGCCACCCTTCGCGCTTCGTTCATGACGCTGTCAAGTGTCGCCTTCGGCGTGAGCGTCACCCCGCTGTCAAGAAGCAGTGGGGCAAAGTTCAACCCATAGCATTCGAGTCTGCTCTGCAATGTGCCCTGCGCCGCCCCGGGAGCCGCCAGGAGGCTCAATTGCGCCGCGACAAATTGGCGATTGAAGCGATCGTTTGGTGTGTTGCCCTTATCCAGTGCCAGCTTCATCTGCAAAGTGCTGGTGGTGCTGACGGCCTGGTTCAGATTGGCTCCCCTGACCAGTACCGTACCCCTTGGCAAATTGCCAACGCGACTCAGGTAATAGTCTGGCGAAGAGAAGCACAGAGTGGTGCACTCAGGCAGTGGCCCCGGAGGAGTACTCCCTATATTGTAAGGTGGCCTCACCCACGATGCGCGGTTTGTGAGCGGCGACGCATCCTCCGAGACTTCGAAAGTATGAAGGAACTGCGGGTTAACGTTTGACCCACCATATATCTGCACCGTCAATGTGCCGTGCGTAACTTCACTCGGGAATGGGTCCATATAGCGGATGATGCCGTCTGCATCCGGACCGCCGAGGAAGACCGACGGCGCCCCAAGTACACCCTTGATATAGTTGTCACCGATGTATTCGGTCAGCTTGTTCTCGTAAAGGAATGCGTTGCCAGTAAACAAGGGCGCATTCTGCAACGCCTCGATGCGGTCCGGTTTTCCATCCGAGTTGAAGTCGTAGATAAACCGCACGGTCAGGGTGTTGCCAGCCTTCGATGGGTCCTGCTGCCATCCTGGAAACGGTGTCTGATTTGTATAGATTGAGAAGCGGGTGACACCTGCCGGTCCGACTCCATAAATTCCGTTGAACGTTCCGGTCCACGAGACTATGTCGGAGCCCGGCGGTGGGAACGGGGGCTGTTGAGACGGAGGGTTAGGTATCCGCCCATCCTGGTCCGAGCGAACCGGCACAGTCACCAGATTCGGATCGAGCGCAGAATAGTCGCCCGGGAACGTGGTTGGGCCAGCGGGGAGCATCCACTGCCCAGGTACGCCGCTGAGCGCATTGCCGGCGCGCAGATACAGCCGCTTGGGATCGTTGATGGCTGGTGTCAATCGATCGATCGTCGCCGGCTCGCTACCAACCCGTGTCGCCAACGCAAGCGGCGGCACCATCAGTGTGGTCTTTGCCCCGCTCGTCAGATCGGTAAACGTGACGGTGATCTCAGCTTCAGTCGGGTTATAGGCAACATAAGTGCGATCATTGCCCTTCTTGAAGACTCCATAGCTGGCCGTGTCGGCGACGACCCCGGAGTCCACTTGGCCAAGCTGAGCGATCGAATATGCCCAGTACTTACCCATCGCATTGGTCGTACCGAGGAAAAAATTGTGCGAACGCTGAATCCGTTGCAGCGCCCCTGTCAGCCCCGGATCACTGGCAGTCGTGCCGCTTCCCGGTAACCTTGCCTGCAGGCCAGAGACCAGCACCTCATAGACGCTTAGTGCCTCGCCCTTGCTCTCCCGGACGTACTGATCCCAGGTTGTCTGCAGCCATTTCTGGTTGCGCCCAAGATAGAGAGAACTCGCACTAAGCGGCAGTTCCTGAATGATGTGGGTCCCGTGAATGCCGCCTCCACCGAAAGTGAAGCGGAAGAGTGCGAACTGTTCATTGATGGCGATGATCGAGGTTGTCCAGGGGGTGCCATCCGGCCCCGTAAAGCGCACAAACGAATCCGGCCAGTCCACGCACCCGAAAAGAGTCTTGCGGGCTCTACTCTGCTGTCGATCAGGTTTTCCGAGCAGTCTACCGATCGATTCGACGGAATTCAAGAACGCGCGGCGGGGAGCCCAATCCGGCGTGCCAGGGCGGCATACCGAGGATCGCCGTGCAATCGATCCAACCTGGGGTCAACCATCAGATAGTTGAGGTATTCGTTCTTTTCGTTGAAGGCTTTTTCGAGCCAGGCGAACGCCTGTTCAGTGTCGCCCAGACCCGCATAAACGATCGCCACTTCGTAGGAGGGGACTCGTTTCGGCGCCTGCACTGCCAGGAGTTCCTCAAGCATTCGTCGCGCTTCTTCGGTATTGCCAGCGACCGCCTGTGCGTGTCCAAGTGCGCCAAGGACCACCGTCGACCCGCGAGAGAGCTCTCGCGCCTTCTTAAAAGCAATTACTGCTTCCTGAGGCCTTCCAAGCTGTTCATACACGAGTCCAATATAGCGGCGGGCCGGGAAAAAATTGCCGTCAATGGCAATTATTTTCTCGCACTCTGCGAGCGCCTCCTTGTACTGCCGGCTCAGGTAGAGCACCCACGCGAGTTGAGAGTTGACGCTTAGCGAAACGGGGTCCAGTTCCTGACAGCGGCGCGCCTCAGCGATCGCGCGTCCGCTTCGCCCCATGGCCACCAGAAGGCTTGCGTACCATTGACGCGCCGGCGCATAGTTCTGGTCGAGCTCTATTGCCCGTTTGAACTCACGCTCGGCCCCGGGCCAATCCCATTCATACCGATGTTTGACGAAGGCCAGGGACGTATGAGCCTCCGCCAGCGAGTCATCAATCTTGAGGGCCTTCTCGGCCGCATCCCGGGCCTTTGGAAACGCCTCATTCGGATCCAGAGAGCCGTAGGTACCGAGCAGGTTGTAGGAATCTGCAAGTCCGGCGTAGGCCTGCGCAAAGTTGCCATTGAGACTGATCGCCTTCTCAAAGCTCTCAATTCCCTGCCGCAAATCTGCGCTGGTTCGCCTTCCAAGAAAATAGCGGCCGCGAAGATAACTCTGATACGCCTCGAATCTGGACATTTCCTCCGCGTTGAGGTCCAGCTTGAGTCGCCCGGAGACTTCTCGCGTAATCTCTTCCTGGAGAGCCGGAAGGTCTGCTCGTTTACGCTCGTATTGCTTCCCCCACAAAAAGGTGTTGTCCCTCGTATCAACCAACTCGAGATTGATCGTCAGACCCTCCGGATTCTCGCTGAAGCGACCCGTGAGAATCAGCGGAACATCGAGAGCGAGGCCCACCTCGCGCGGATCGGGTGGAGTTGCTGTTGGACTGACCGTCTTGTAACGCAGGACCGAGGCCAACGACCGAACCCGCAACTTCGGCAGCTGAGACAGACTCGTGATCAGCCCCTGCGTCATCCGGTCGGCAAGAAGCGCGGTCTGCGGTGTGCTATTGGCCGCGGAAAAAGGAATGATCGCGATCGAGTTAACGACCAACTCCTTCCGGCTGTTCCAGAAATAGACCGCACCCAATGCTGCTGCCACCAGTAGCATTGCCACGACAACAACTGCTTCCTTTCGCCTTTTGGCAAGAGTACTGCCAAACTGAGTGAAGACGGTCTTGCTGCTGCTATCAAATCCACGGTTGGTGTCGTAGCTGCGTCCGCGCCTCGTCTTGCCGGTAGAACTCTGATGGAGGCTCTCCGTCTCACCGATGACAGTTGCAGGATCGGAGCGTTCCTTCTCCGCGCGGAAATCGATCTGCTGTTTTGCCCGCTTGAGAGCTGCGACCAGTTCGTCTGCACGCTGAAAGCGACTGTCTCGCTCCTTCGAGAGGGCTTTGCTGACAATCCATTCCAGCTCCGGTGTCGCGTCAGCGATATAACGCGAGAGCGGTGGCGCTTCCTGAGTGAGGATCGCCGCTACCACATCGCTGCCGGAGTTACCGCTAAACGGCAGTTTGCCCGTCAGCATCTCGTAGAGGACGATGCCCATGCTGAAAATGTCGCTTCGAGCATCGACCCGATACCCCCTCGCCTGCTCCGGGGACATGTAATTGACCGTTCCCATGATCATTCCCGGAGAGGTTTCGTTAAGTGGCTGGGTTGGTGCTTCCGCATCGGCATTCTGTCCGGAAGAGAAGGTCTCGGTCAGCTTGGCGAGGCCAAAATCGAGGACCTTCACGTAGCCGTCAGGCCGAATCATGATGTTTTCGCATTTGATGTCGCGATGGATAATGCCGGCGGCGTGCGCGGCCGCGATCGCACTCGATGCCTGGATGGCGATATCAAGCGCCAGGCTCATCTCAATCTTGCCGGTCGAGAGCCGCTTTGAGACCGTCTGGCCTTCGACGAACTCCGTCGCAATGAAATGCGTGTCGTGATTCTGCCCAATTTCAAAGATCGTAATGATGTTTGGGTGATTGAGGGCCGAGGCGGCGCGCGCTTCCTGTTGAAACCTCCGCACGCGCTCCTCATCCGCAGTGTATTTCGCGGGCAGAAGCTTGAGCGCGGCTCGGCGCCCCAGGCGAACATCGTAGGCGAGATACACCTCTCCCATGCCCCCGCTGCCGATCGGCGAAAGGACTTCGTAAAAACCGAACCGAGTTCCGGAAACGACGCTCACAGGTCAGCACTCCTTGACGGCTGCAAAGATCGCGTCAGTTTAGCATCGCAGCCAAAGAAATGTCACTTCGGGTCAGACGCACTCCAGCCGTCGTGGTTCCACAATCGCCACCAACTCTCGAATGAGCCCTACAGGCAGGGTCTCAGAGGAAATTCATGAGCGTCTGAAAGAGCCCGACGAAGAGCCCGATGCCGGCTCCAAACCAGACGATCGCGCGAATTTCGGGCCCGGCCGTCTCCATGATCAGCGCCTCTATCTCTTCATTCGAAAGCGCGCTTAAGCGATTGACGAGGATCGCATTCAGATCAAGGCGCTGGCTGAGTATCTTGACCAACTGGCTGACGGCCGCCGCTGACGCTTTGCCGTCTGCGCGGAAAACTGTCTCGGGGATCTGCTCGATCGCCTGCGCGATCGCCCTCTTAACGTCGGGGCTGTCGAGGATACCTCCTGCCAGCTGATCGATCGAATCCCCGACCATCCGATCGAGTGCCTGCTCGTCAAGAAAGAAATCAACGATAAACTTGCGGAAGAAATTGAACTTCCGCCCGACCTCGGATTCCACGATCTTGCGCAATTCCGCAACAATTGTCTTTCTCGTTTCCGTTGAATCTCGCAAACTCTGCAGTTGTTCCCGCAAATGCCCGATCACCACC
>JBDTUW010000295.1:0-5871 GCA_040007555.1 Acidobacteriota bacterium
GAGGGCGTTCCAGAGTTCATCAACCTTCAGGTTGTGTTCAAATGAGTGGTGGTGAAGCGCAACCTGAAGGTTGAACTCTGGAACGCCCTCGGGCTCTCCCCTTCAACTGACCCTGACCACTGCTCACCGCATCCCTCCAGCAACCTTTTCCGCGTCAGCCAGCAACCGCAGAGTGTTTTCACCGAGAATCTTCCTTACATCAGCTTCCTTGTAGCCCTTTGCGAGGAGTGCAGCGGTGATTTTGGGAAGCTTCGAGACGTCCTCCATACCAACGGGCATCGACCCGCCATCGAAGTCGGACCCAAGACCCACATGATCGGCGCCAACCAGTTTGACGGCATGATCAATATGCTCGACGATTCGCTCCCAGCTTACGGTTGGGGCCGGTCCATAAACCTTCGCCACCTCTTCACGTCGCTGAGCCGCATTCTCTCTCCCCGGATACTTCTGCAGCAACTCGCGCGTCAACGCCTGAGCCTTTCTGCCGTATTCAAAAAGACCTGGATCGATAAAGCTGTCGAGGTAATTGATCTGTATGACGCCGCCCTTCGCTGCAAGCGCTTTGATCATCTCATCGGTCATGTTTCGCGCATGACCTGAGATGGCACGACACGAGGAATGGGAAGCGATCATCGGCGCTTTGCTCTTCTCCAGCGCATCCCAGAAGGTCGAATCGGCAACATGCGAGATATCCACCAGCACACCCAGGCGATTCAGTTCCCCGACTACCTGGTAGCCAAAGTCCGTCAGACCATCGTGTTTTTTCTGGTCTCCGGACGAGTCTGCCCAGTCCGTATTCACAGCATGAGTGAGCGTCAAGTACCGCACGCCGAGCTTGGCGTACATGCGCAGTACCGCCAGACTATTGTTGATCATATGGCCGCCCTCAACCCCGAGGAGGGCCGCAATCTTGCCGGCTTTATGAGCCTGACGCACCTGCTCGGCTGTGGTGCAGAGCGCGACCTGATCGGGCATCTCCTCCGCCAGCTTATGAACAGCTGCGATCCGTTCAAGAGCGTCATTGACGGCCTTCGGTCCGGTGACGGTTCCTGGCATGTATATAGAGAAGAAGAGTCCCGAGAGCCCCCCCTTCCGTATTCTCGGAAGGTCGATGTGGCCCGTCGTGTGCTGCTCGCCGAACTTCCAGTCCGTCTGCAGTTTTGGAGTGACGTCGATGTGGGTGTCGAGCACGATTGAGGCGAAGTGCAGCTTTCGCACGCGCTCCGGGATCTCGGTCTCCTGTTGCGCCGACGACGAGGCGCCAGCCAGAATCGCTAGTAGAAGGCCTATGAGGGCGACACTAAACCACTTCATTCCGCTACCTCCATGCAAAAGACGGGGCAAAAGACGGGGCAAAAGACGGGCGAAGAACGGGCGTCAGACGGAAAACACGAATCCATTTGATATCGGACGCGTTGGCCTTGTCAGGTTGATGGAATGTTCCGCTTGGATAGAACAAGATGTGGCGCTGTCACTAAAAGGAAGGTAATGGCGGAGACAGAAGGATTCGAACCTTCGATAGAAGTTTTAGCCCCTATAACGGTTTAGCAAACCGCCGCCTTCAGCCACTCGGCCATGTCTCCGCAACGCCCGCTTAGTATCAATATTGAGGCGTGGGCTGTCAAGACGCCTCCCACATCGGTAGTGTTCTATCCGTGCTGCTGACGCGCGAGAAAGTTAAAGTCGCTCCCGGTCCCGCATCCTATCATCCGGCATCGTCAGTGAAAAAAGTCCATACCACCGATCAGCATTGCGCCCCTGCGCCTTTGGTCAAAAGTGACGGCGCGTTGTTGGCTGATCCATATCCGAGTAAGTAGCAGACTTGGTGGCACGTCAATGGCCGCCAAAATCGCTCAGCCGATTTCCGACAAGTTTCAACTGGATTGCAGACCGCAGGTTTGCCGGTATCAAACGAACGATCAGAGCAATGTTTCTCCCTGACGCCGACAGCCATCATCTCGCGTTCTGCCGGCACATATGTCGCGACATTGATCTTCGCCTACAGACAGCGTAGACTGACGCCCATCTTCGGGCTTTGCTCTAGATTCACGCCCCAATAAACCCGCGCTAAGTCGGGTGCATCAATCGCTGTTCAACTCGAACTTCTGTAAGTTCTCCTGGTCCTTGCGGCGGAAGTCAATTTCGTTGCGATGTCTACGCGCAGGGGCCTCCTGCCGCGATTTCGCAATAGATTTAGAGGAGGAACCCATGCGAACCTTTCTTTCACGATTTGCGCTGGCTGCGCTGACAGCGGCGTGGTTACTAGCCGGCGCTGCTACTGCGCAGGTGCTCTACGGCAGTGTTGTGGGTAATGTGGAGGACCCTTCAGGGGCCGTTCTGCCGGGCGTATCGGTCACGATTACGAATACCGGCACCGCCTTAAAACTGGAGACGGTCACTGACGATACCGGGAGCTATGCCTTCCGCAACCTACCACCGGGCACCTACACGCTGAGCTTGTCGCTCAAAGGCTTTAAGCAGTTGCAGCAGGAATATATCAATGTCACGGCTGGCAACCCGAAGCGCGTCGACGGTAGGCTGCAAATCGGCACCGCCCAGGACACAGTTACGATCGAAGCCAGCGCAGCTACGTTGCAGACGGAGAAATCCGACCTGAGTACGGAAATAAACTCCGTTCAGGTGACTTCAATGCCGCTGAACCAGTACCGCAACTATCAAAGCCTGCTCAATCTGGTGCCGGGCGCATCTCCGGTACAGTTCCAGAATGCGGAAATCGACACCCCAGGCCGGTCGTTGCGCACCTGGGTCAACGGCACACAACCGAATAGCAACACCACGCGCGTTGACGGCGCGGTGTCGGTCAACGTCTGGTTGCCGCACCATGCGGGATATATCCAGCCGGCCGAGAGCATTGAAACGGTCAATATCGCGACCAACAATTTTGACGCCGACATCGGCATGGCCGGCGGCGCGGCCCAGACCGTGGTCACCAAGTCCGGCACCAACGACTTCCATGGTTCCGTTTTCGAGTTCTTCAGTGGTGACAAGCTGAACGCCAATAGCTTCTTCAACAATGCTTTCTCACTGGCCCGGCCACCACTCAAGCGACACACTTACGGCGGCACGCTCGGCGGACGCATCATCAAAGACAAACTCTTCTTTTTCGCTTCCTACGAGAATTTCCGTGATCGGCGCACGGCGAACGTCAACTACGCGGTCCCGACCGACAAAATGCGCCTCGGCGACTTCAGCGAAGTAGCCGCAGCCTACTCCAACTTCAGGCTCTACGACCCGAACACCGGTGGCGCCGGGGCCGTGGGGCGGACACAATTCGCCAACTTCCAGGTTCCCAATGGTCTGATCAGCCCGATCGCCAAGGGCGTGATGGGCTTTTATCCGAAGGTCAATTCGAACAGGGATCTGAACTCGAACGCGCTCCTCGACGACTTCGTGCAGCAGCGCCTGGTCAAGGTGGATCGCGCCAACTATGACGGGAAGCTCTCATGGCAACGCTCACCGGCTCACTCGATCTGGGGCAAGTTCTCCACGCTGAGGGCCAATGTGGTCGACAATTACAGTCTGGGCTTCGACGAAGGCGCCCTGGGTGACACGAAGGTCTATGTCGTCAGCATCGGCCACACGTGGACACTCAGCCCGACCCTCCTCCTGGATGGGAACTTCGGGTATAACCGCCAAAACCAGGTCGTGACCGGGCCGGACTTCGGAAAGAATATCGGGCTGGATCTGGGTATTCCGGGCGTGAACGATCCCAAGGACCCCCGCGCCAGCGGACTGCCTACGTTCGACAACGGCTACATCATTGGCACGACACCCAACTGGATGCCGCTCTATCGTAAAGAGGTCAACTACAGCTTCAGCAGCGCACTGACGAAGGTCTTCACCAGGCATGAACTACGAGTCGGCGTGGACATCATCAAGCTGGAACTGAATCACCGTCAGGCCGAGTTCGGCAACTACGGTTTGAAGGGTGGCTTCAGCTTCAGCGGTAACACGACGGGAGCGCCCGGCTACGCCCCGCTGGCCTGGAACCAGTTCGCAGGATTCCTCATGGGCCTGCCGAGCTTTTTCGCGAAGGACGTGCAGACTGAGACCATGACCGGCCGTGAGTGGCAGAATGCACTCTACGTGCGCGATCGGTGGCGCATTACCCCGAACCTGACCATCAATCTGGGCCTCCGGCTCGAAAACTACCCACTCATGACCCGTGCGAACAGCGGCATCGAACGACTCGACTACAGCAGCTACACCGTGCTGCTGGGCGGCCGCGGCGATGTGCCGGAGGATGTGGGGCTGAAACTCAAGAAATGGTATTTAGCACCGCGCGTGGGTGTGGCGTACCGCCTGGGTGACAAGCAGGTCTTGCGGGCCGGCTATGGCCGCACCATCAATCCGCTCCCCTGGTCGCGACCGATGCGGGGATCGTTCCCGTATGACATCAACTTCAACCGCACCGCCGAGCAGTTCTTCGCGACCACCACACTGGCAGCCGGTATCCCCGCGGTGCCGATCCCGGATTTCAGCTCTGGCAGGGTGAAGCTGCCGACCGGCGTTTTCATGCGGTCGCCGAACTTCGGTACTGAGGCATTCCCTGGCTCGGGCAATAGTCTTGATCGGGCCGTTATCCAGCAGTGGAATATCACTTACGAAACCAAGCTGCCATGGGACATCATCGCCGAGATCGCTTACGTCGGAACCCGCACAGACGGCGGCTATGCCGACCTGGACATCAACTACGGCGAGCCGGGTGGCGGCAACGCCTCGCGCAAGTACTTCGCGGTGGCTGGGAGCACCGCCATTAATGACTGGGGCGCACGCACCAGGGCCCGGTACAACTCGCTGCAAGTAGCGATCAATCGGCCCTTCACCAAAGGTCTTTTGTTGAAGGGCGCCTACACCCTGAGTAAGGCCAAGGACATGACCACCAACGGCGAAGATGGGTGGGTCGGGCTCACCTGGAATCACCCGCTGAAGTTCGAGGACAACTTTGCGCTGGCGGTCTTTGACCGGACGCATGTCTTCCAGATGGGCTTTCTCTACGCACTGCCCTTCCTCAAAGACGGCAGCAACCTAAAGGGCAAGCTCCTCGGCGGCTGGCAGCTCAATGGCATCTTTGCCAAGTACTCCGGCACGCCATATTCCATTGGCGGCTCGAACACGGCGCTCAACTGCCCGAGCTGTGGCTCGATCTTTATCAACTTCAGCGGCGATGCAAAGCCCGTGGGTAAGGTCGGATCGAGCACCACGGAAGCCTACTACGACAAGAGCCTCTTCTCACAGCCGGCCGGCACGGGAAAGGACGGCTTCGGCACTTCGCTCCGCAGCCAGTTCCGCCGTCCGCGGGTCTGGAACACGGACCTCTCGCTGTTCAAGCAATTCCGGGTGACGGAGCGATTGCAGCCGGAGTTTCGCATCGAGGCGGCCAACGTCTTCAACCATACGAACTGGGGCGCTCCGGTGACGGGCTTCACGGCGAACAACTTCCTGCAGTTCACGCCAGGCAATGCCGAGAGCGGCACCAATAGCCCGGGCGCGCGGCGTCTTCAGATCGGATTGCGACTGGCATTCTAGCCGCTCACTCTGATTGAAATGGCGATACCGTAAGCGGGCGTCAGAGTTTCGACTCTGCGCCCGCTCTTTTCTTGCCGCAGCGATTTGAACTTTGGAGGAGAGCAAGATCACAAGCATTGACGTGTGAGTGGCAGCGATTGCGGAAGAACTTAGTCAGGCAATCTCTTCCGACGGATCGAGGCAGACGCGCGTCACCCAATCATCCCGCTTCGACCAGAGGCCATGCTGGTCGCCCGACAGCCGCCGGTTGGCGTTCGGAGCGGAGAGCTACTTCGTCTCAAGCCAACGCGCGGCGCCAAATCTCTCTTTGGCCCGACCATC
>JBDTUW010000296.1:0-5850 GCA_040007555.1 Acidobacteriota bacterium
ATCTCATGGTGCGTGTCTTGAAGACCGGATACAAAGGCCAGACTCCAGTGCGCTGCTCCGCGCGTTGCACCACCACGTGGTGCCAAAGCACCACGCAGTGGTGCAAGTCCGTTAACCTGGTGCGTCAGCGCCAGGTAGGAGTGGATCTGAGTTGTGCGCCAGGTGGCCTCGTCAGCTCAGGATGTGTTGGATGAAGCGGTTGGATTACTCCTGATGGTTTCGAGGGCCGGCGTGAGATCTGGAAGGAGAAATTGAGATGCTTGAGGACCTGTCCACTCGTCATGATCTGGTTGGCGCCCTTTTCTCAGTGCCTTCCACCGAGCATGAATGGAATCGTTATCGTCTGAGTGAGGATCAAGTAGCGTTCTTCCACGAATACGGTTACCTGAAAGGGATTCGTGCGCTGACCGAGGAGCAAGTGAATGGCTTGCGGCAGGAGTTGAATGATCTCATGGATCCCGCACATCCTGGCCACCATCTCTTCTACGAATATCACTCCAACGAGTCACACGACCCGAACAAGGTTCTCTTCCATGCCCTGGGGGCCTGGCGCATCACGCCGGCTTTCCACGATGTACTCTGGAATCCGGCATTCACGGTGCCGGCGTCTCAGTTGCTGGGAGGCGCCGTTCGCCTTTGGCACGATCAACTGTTCTGCAAACCTGCGCAGCACGGAGGCGTCGTCGCCTGGCATCAGGATTACTCATATTGGACGAGAACGATTCCATTGGCGCATCTCACCTGCTGGATGGGGCTCGATGATTCAACTCGCGAGAATGGGTGTCTTCACTACGTTCCCGGAAGCCATCGCTGGGCCGATCTACCGATCACCGGTCTGACGGGCGATATGGAGGCAATTCAAACCGTTCTCACCGATGAGCAGAAAAGGAACTTCAAGCCCGTAGCGATTGAGTTGAAGAAGGGCGAATGCTCATTTCATCATCCGCGAATGATTCATGGTTCGTTTGAGAATACGACCGACCAACCTCGACGCGGTACTGTCATCAACGCCATCCTTGATGGGGTTATGTCGAATACTGACGGACCATTGCTGACTGACCACGTGCAACGCGCCTCCGATTCGATCAACGAAGAGATCATACCCAGGGGCGAGAAACTTGGCGGGCGTTTCTTCCCGCTACTGTTCGATCCAGGCGCCACCACCTAATAACAGGCCCAACAGGCTGGGGGAATGGAGCCTGAGCGCGGTTTGCTCAAAGCTCGCATACTTCGATCAGCGGTGCGAGGTGAGAGACCTGCAGAGGATCTATCCGACCGGGGGAGGTCGCCAGGCAGTTTGCCGCTCCACACGAGACCGCAAGGACTAAACCATCCCGAGAGCTGTCCTTGCGGGACCTGGCAACGGCCAGCCCCGCAAGCGTCGCGTCCCCACAACCGACGGTCGACGTGACACTGACTACTGGCGGCCGGACGATGACTGCTTGCATCTCACTTGCTGACAGCCATACCAATCCCTGTGACCCGAGCGAAAGGGCGACGCTCTGGGCGCCAAGCTCGAGAAACCTCCGAGCTGCGGTGATTGCCGTCTCGTCATTGGTAATTGGCATTCCCAGCACCAATGCCGCCTCCTCTCGATTTGGCTTGATCAAGTCTGGCAGGGCAGAGAGAGCCGTGAGCAGTGCCTCACCACTCGTATCGAGCATGACAAAACAGCCCCATTGATGCGCGGCATGGATAAGTGTTGCGTAATAGGTAGTCGGCAATCCTCGAGGCAGGCTCCCTGTAAGGATGACTTGAGCCTCTTTCTTGTAATGTTCAAAGAGGCGCGAGCAGACAGCGAGCATTTCATCGCTTTCATCCTTGTCGATGGGACCTCCTGGCTCGAGGATCTCCGTAATGGTTCCATCCGCTCCGATTATCTCGAGGTTTACGCGGGTCGCACTCTTTGTCCTGACAATCTCCGAGGGGATAGTGAGTGCGTTAAGCTCGCGCTCACACTCCTCACCGGTAGCCATTCCGAGAAACCCGATCCACAGGACCTCGGCGCCCAGAGCACGACTGGCGGTGGCAACATGCGCCGCTTTGCCTCCGAGGGTCGACCGTGCGCTTGCGGCTCGATTGACTCTACCGACGAGCAACTCCGCGACATGAAGGCGACGGTCAATGGCTGGATTCAGACTGATGCAGATAATCACGACCACAATTCCACAACAAATTGAGAGTCTCATAACAAGCCGCAGCCTGCTAATACGAAAGATCTATAATTTCCCATTCTTCCGGCCCTGGTTTTCGAGAAATCCCAGAGCCATCGGCCTTGACTATTTCAAGCATACTCACCTCATTATCGATAAAGAAGAGGAGTGCGTTTATGGGAACGCCATCGGTATCCAAGAATTGGGCCTCTACTGGATAATAATCTTGCTTGCCTGGTAAGCCCTTTCGATCTCTCGCAAATTCTAGCGTGCCATCGGGGAACAGCACTTTAGCGCGATCGCCTACGGTTAGAGTCACACCTATGGGTTTCGCAAGGGGTTGGTAGCTTATGATGCGGCTGATAAGCTCTCTTTCTTCTCTTGTCAAGTTTCGGTAATCCATATCGCCATCATTTCTTCTGGAATAGTACGTTCCAATTTTGAGTGCTCACCTTGTGACGGGGTTGGTAAGGGAGTCTTCTGCCCGAAATGGCGTGCCCAGGCCCTCAATCCGGGTTTCGTTGACAGATGCGAATCTTGGCGGCTGAAACTTCCCTGACGGCATCGATTGCGGGCAGGAAGGTTTTCCGCAGATCGATTTCGTCACTGGACAAGAGGGACGCCTTTACGGCACGCGTGAAAGTGTTCTTGATTTCGGTCCCGAAGTTGATCTTCGCAATGCCGGAATCAATTGCTTCAGTGAGCAGTTTATCCTCGACACCTGAACCTCCATGCAGCACCAGGGGCGTTGCACCCACCGCATCGCGAATGGCGCGGAGTCTTTCGAAATCGAGGTGAACATCGCCCTTGTAAAATCCGTGTGCCGTGCCGATAGCCACTGCCAGTGCATCTACCTGAGTTTCATTGACGAACTGGCGCGCGGCTTCCGGGTCCGTATAAAAGCGGCTCGGATCACTTCCCTCGTCGTTGTGGGCCACATGACCCAGTTCACCTTCAACGGAAACACCCGCCGCATGGGCCAGGTCGACTACTCGGCGCGTTAACGCGATGTTGTCCGCGAAAGCCAGCTTTGAACCATCTATCATGACGGAGGTGTAACCCGCGTCAATACAGCGGGCCGCGAGTTCGTAACTGGCACCGTGATCAAGATGGAGCGCGAAGAGCTGTCCCGTGTCTTCAGCGGCAGCTCGCGCCATCGCGACCGCGAGACGAAGCCCGAGATAATTGATGGTCGACTCGGTTGTCTGCAGAATGAGTGGAGCGCGGAGCGCGGTTGCGGCCATGATGTGCGCGCGCAGCGTTTCCGCATTGTAAAAGTTCAACGCGGCGACTGCGCGTCCTTTGAGTCGAACAGCGTCGAGTATCTTCCGCGCGGAGACGCATCTCGAGTTACTCTCCGAGAGTCCTTCAGAAGCTTCACTCATCTCAGTTGCCTTTCATTGCTCGTTGCCGCGGAGGAACTCATTCAGGCGATCAACTGTCGGCTGATTGCAAGTACCTCCGGCTTTCAATGTTGAGAGCGCGCCACAGGAATTGCCATAGATGAGACAGGTTCGCAGATCGGCGGCGTTGAGGAAGGCGTGGAGAAACCCGGCAGCGAATGAGTCTCCCGCTCCTGTCGTATCGATGGCAGCGACCTTGAATCCGGGAACAGACTCGGACTCACCGGCACGGGTTGCAATCGCACCTCTCCCCCCAAGCTTTATGACTGCGCAGGGAACAAGTTCGGCGAGATGGGCAAGTGCTTCGTCGACGCTTCGGCGCCTTGTCAATTGCAGTGCCTCGATCTCGTTGACGAAGAGAATATCGGTCGCGCGGATGACATCCCAGATGCTCTCGTCCCATTCGGCGGCCGGGTCGGAGTTTGGATCGAAGGACGTCGTCAACCCGTAACTCCTCGCTGCCTGAAAAATCTGCGGGAAGTGAGGGCGTAGCCCGTGCTGAAGGAAGTATGACGTCAAATGCAGATGGTCGTGCCCAGCCAACGCGGTCAAATCAACCTGCTCGATCCTCAGCTCGGAGATTGCCCCGAGGATTGTAACCAGGGCACGGTCTTCCTGTGTACTGAAGGCAACCGTCATGCCAGTCTTGAGCTGGGGATCCTCTCTAACACGCTCCGTCGAAATCCCAGCCGCACCGAGAGCCCCTAAACAGAACGTTCCCATTTCGTCGTCACCTACCTGACCGATAAATGTGACGGCATGCCCGAGGGTTGCCATTCCACAGGCGAATATGGCAGAGGCGCTTCCAAGCGTCATTTCAAAGCCAGTGGCTAGAATCTCCTGCCCAAAGATTGGAGGTCCGCTAAGCCCCGTAATCACGATATCTACATTGAGCTCTCCGATAACAATGATCCGTCGGCCCGACTCGTCCGTTTTCATCCTCACCTCCGAAACCAATTCTCATGACGAGCATAGTTCAATTGCAACAACACTTAAAAGATAGAAACCGCGATCACTATGTAGACGACAGAATCGCTTGTGCGCACTGTAATTTCCCTGCTACTCTAAGTTTGGTCAAATCTGATTGAATTCTCAATCCCACAAAAGCTTTATGAAGTCGCGTAGCTGACCCTGTCGAAGCGAGATCTACGGAAAGTATCTTATGCAATTGGAAATTGTCACTTATATTGCCTGCTCGTCGCTTTACTTTTCCTTTCTCTCTGACTAAGCTTGGTGAGGCTTAGCTGGGATGATAAAAGATAAAAAGGGGCAGCCCAAGGGACAAGCAGATAAAGCATGTCAAACAAAGAGAAGGTGATGATCATGGCGGATCCTGCGGTCAAGACGAGGCGAAGGCGCCCAAAATCGGGCGTGTCATCGACGGAACGAGCGGTGCCATTTGCAGCCGAATACTACTCAAAGGCGGTCGGCCGCGCCCTGGAGGTGCTTGACTATTTCCTCGATTCCCAAACGCACCTCAGTCTGACGGATCTGAGCAAACTGAGCGGCTTTCCAGAATCCTCGCTCTTCCGTGTGCTGACGACTCTCGAGAGCCACCGCTACCTTCAACGCAACCCGGACGGTTCATACCGGCTCGCTCCAAAAGTTCTGTTCGGCACGCTCAAAGAGCGCGCTGAGCGCCTTCGCGAGGAGGTTAGACCGTTTTTGCAGCAGCTCAACCACCGCTTTGACGAGACGGTCAGTCTTGCGTTCCTGTTCGAGGATCGGATCGAGGTCATTGATGTGGTTGAGACTTTTCAGATGATTCGCGCCGGCAATGTGCTAGGTCGCATCCTTTCGCCTCACTGCAGCTCGCTTGCCAAGGCCATCACCGCCTTTCAAGCACCGAATCGTATCGAGCGCATCACGCAGGTCTACAACTTGGTCCGCTTCACGGATCACACGATCGTCGACCGCCTCGCGATTCTTGCGGAGTATGAAAAGATCCGGGCTGAGGGATGGGCGATAGACAATGAGGAATCGGTTCTCGGTATCTGCTGCTACGGCGGACCGCTCCTCGACGCTCAGGGCTTTGCTGTCGCTGCGGTCAGCGTCTCTTCGCCAAAAGGGCGGATCACACCAGAGAGGGAAGCCGACATCATCGATGCTTTGCGCAAGACTTCGAAGGATACCGCGCCTTACATTCAATCGCTCTTTCCCCGCGCCGCGCGTCACTGACTTCGCCGGTCTCAATCACGCCCCATTCCCGGTTGTCGAAACATGCGCCGTCGGGACGGGGACAAGCCCCACCCCGACGGCCGCACCCATTCGGCTTGCGACGCACACCAGGATTC
>JBDTUW010000297.1:0-5846 GCA_040007555.1 Acidobacteriota bacterium
TTCGTAGTCCCGCCTTAGGCGGAATGGTCCGGAATCGCAGCATTCCGCCTAAAGGTGGGACTACGAACGCAGCTCCCTGACCCCCCGATCCCTGGCCCCTGCCTCCTGCCCTGATCCCTGCCCGCGTTGCGTGGAGGCCGATGAGCTTGGTAAGCTTGCGCCTCACAACTCGCAATTTCTTCGACAACCGAAAGCGCCTTTAATCTTCAGATGCAATCTTCGGAATCAACTCCTGCAACGACTACAGTCAGAGCGGATCTCGCTCTTGGCGCCCTCGCCCTGATGTGGGGAACGACATTTGTCATCACCAAGGAGGTGGTGACGACGCATTCCCCTTTCTTCTACACGAGCTCACGTTTTGGCCTCGCGGCAATTGCCTTCATCCTGCTGTTTGGCCGCCACCTCCGTACGGCTCGAGGAGCCGAGATCCGAGAAGGAATCATCCTCGGGCTCTGTGTCTTTACCGGAATCACGCTTCAGGTAGCAGGAATCGTCTATACCTCCGCGTCCAAGGCGGGCTTCATCACTGGCCTCTATCTCGTTTTTACACCGATCATCAGCTATCTTCTGTTCCGAGTTCGCCCGAGCCGCGACAATCTCGCCGGGCTGACACTGGCGATCATCGGTTTTTGTGTGCTTAGTCTTCCAAAGGCCGGCCAATCGTTTAACGGCGGTGATCTGCTTGTCCTTTGCGCTGCCGTCGCATGGGCGACACACATTGTTGCAACCAGCGTCTTCGGGCGCCGGAGCGACGTTCGCACTTTGGCTTCAGTCCAGGTGATTGTCGTTGCTGTTCTCGCACTCGCTGCCTACGGCGTCCTTCACGCGGTTACCGCGTCGGTTGCGGACCCGGCGTCGCTTCCACGATTGATCGCGATCGAAGCCAGAGAGAATCCGGTGACCTGGCGCTTTGCGGCGCAGGTGGGCTATATGGCGCTCTTCGCGACGGTATTCGCCGCGCTCGTCCAGACATGGGCGCAGGGAAAGATGGCACCCACGCACGCTGCCATCCTCTATGCGCTCGAGCCGGTTTCCGCAGCCTATTTTGCCTACCTGGTCTTCTCCGATCGGCTGGGTTGGAGAGGCGGACTTGGAGCTGCGGTTATCGTTGCAGGAGTGCTGGTCTCGAGACTTGGGCTGTTCAGCCGACTGCGACCACCGGCAGGAGAGGCAGACCTTCAATCCGAGAACGCCGCCCTTTGAGCGGCAATTAGTCAAGGTGACAGTCAGTATAGGAGCTGATGCTGAGATGAATAAACAGGACTTAACCGGGCGAATAGCGCTTATCACAGGGGCGAGTACAGGAATCGGTCATGCTGCCGCGATTGCGCTCGCGGAATGCGGCGCTGATGTGGCGATCAATTATCTGCGCAACGAGGCGGCCGCCGAGGAGGCAAGGAGCGCTATCTCCGCGATGGGACGGCGCGCGATCGTCATCCAGGCTGATGTCTCTCAACGAGAGGGTGTTCAGCATCTGGTGGAGACGACTCGAGCAGAGCTGGGTCCAATCGATATTCTTGTAAATAATGCGGGTGACCTTATCCAGCGTTGCAGCATCAAAGATTTCACCGAGGAATTATGGGACCGCGTCATGGACCTCAACCTGCGGAGCGTCTTTCTTTGCTCGCAGGCGGTGATGGGGGAAATGATGGAACGCAAGCGTGGCTCGATTATCATCGTCGGCTCGATTGCCGGACGAAATGGTGGAGGTCCGGGCGCGGCGGTCTATTCCGCGTCGAAAGCGGGGGCCATGTGCTTCACCAAGGGCCTCGCGAAAGAACTTGCCCCTTACAACGTGAGGGTCAATGGCGTTGCACCGGGTGTTATCGCAACACCGTTTCACGAGCGTCTCTCGACACCACAAATGCTGGCGCAGTTTGTCGAGGGCATCCCCCTGGGGCGTCTCGGGTCTTCCGAAGAAGTCGCGAGTGTAATCGCTTTTCTGGCGTCGGATGCGGCCAGTTATCTTGACGGTGAGATGATCGAGATCAATGGTGGCCAGTTAATGCTCTAAGACATTTGCCGAGGAGCCGATCGCCGCATCGAGATTGAGGCCTAGCAGCCGCCGACCGGCATGCACGCGCCATCGCTGCATCGCTCAAAACCGTCCTCGCATCGACCGTAATCGGTTTCCATGATCTCGCTTGAGAATTGGTGCATGTGCATGTACCAGAGGCGTGTCACCTTTTTTTTCTGGTCGGTTGTCACAGGCAGCCCGTAAAGAAAACCGCTGGCCGCTGCAAGTAAAGCCGTGACCTCATCTTCGGCAAATCGATCCTCGTCTTCTACCATTTGAGTATCTCCGTTCATCTGAAGTTTTCGACCACACTGGCTACAGCCCAACTCGTCTGTTTGCTATAGAAAAGTCTCTTGCCGTCGGGCGACCAAGTTAAGCCGGAATAGTAAACGGTAGGGGCGGCAGTATTCAATACCGTGACGACCGTCTTTCTTCCAGCGGAGATCAGCATTAAGTTGTCGCGCCCTTCCTGACGACCCGCCATCGCGATCTGCTGACCATCCGGCGATAACTTCACGCTGTGGAGATAGACAGCTGGTATGGTCGCGAGGTTGGTCGCCTGCCCGCCCTTGACGACTATCTCCATCAACTTCACTTCCTGAGGCGGCGTTGACTCGTTCAATTCGCCGAGCGCCACAAATATCTCAGCACCCGAGCGCGACCACCCGAGGAGGCGGAGCCGCTCTTCCCGCTCGAAGATCAATTCCGACTCGCCTTTCTCGATGACGTAGATGCCCCGTTTGCCCTGCCGGGAATAGGAGAAGGGCTCCACAACATACGCAATGCGGTCTCCGCGCGATGACCACATCGGAGAAGAGATTTTCATGTTCTGATCGGTAACAGTGGTCAGGCTCGTATTGCTCAGTCCGTCAATTGAGACGACTCTGAGGACACGCTGGCCGGGTATCTCCGTGCAGTATGCAATCCGTTTCCCATCAGGGGACCACTGGTACGGAGATGACAAGCGGTTGAAAGGGATATTTGTCCACCCACTCGGGAGAATCGGGTCGTTTGCGAGCCTGCTGGGGTTATCGCCGCTAGCCCGAGCGATCCAGAGCTGAAAGCCATTGGCAACTCGCTGGATAAAGGCAATCTCCTCATTGTCGCTCCCCCACTTTGCTTCACGAGCGTCAGGCAGGAGCGGAATCTGATGCCTCGCGTCCAGCTCCGTGAGGATAAGCGAGCCTTGGCTGTGGATGGTCGAATCTGATCCCTGAAAAAGAACCCTCTTTCCGTCCGGAGCGACCTCGGGAAAGAGTTGGACCCCAAAGTCTGAGGTCAACGCGACTTCCTGCCGTGAGGCCAGATCCCAATAGAAGATATTGGCATTGTCCTCTATAGAAAGAGCAACGATCCGCTTGCCATCTTCAGAAACAGCTGTGGATTGGTAATTGCTGTCACCAACTGTCACGGGCAAGGGCTCACGAGTCGACAGATCCACGCTAAATACCTGAAAGATGTTTCTCAGACGCGTACCGTAAATCAGTGTCTGCCCATCTGACATCCATTTGGGCGCTATCTCCTCCTCGCCACCGTGTGTGGCCTCCTCCGACTTTCCGCCACCGAGAGGCATGACCAGGATGCGGGAAGTCTCTCCTACTCGCGCCGAGTAGGCCAATTGCTTCTCATCCGCGGAGACTGAGAAGTCCCGGGCGGTATTCATGCCGTCAAATCCCGTCAGCTCGGTGATCGCTCCGGACACGATCTCCAGAACGTAGAGTTGAGGCGAAACCTCGAAGTAAATCGCCGGTCGTTTCTTCGACCAACTCGTCAGACGGATTCGGGGCTGGTCAATCTCCTTCACCAGTTGAGGCTGCCCACCTCCCGTTGATATCGTCCAGATGCCAAAATAATTGTCTCGATAGGAAACAAAAGCAAGTCGCTCTCCGTCGGGTGACCAGATGGGATAACGGTCGATCGATCTGCCATCGGTGATTGAGCGGGGCTCTTCGTCGGGTTCCAGACCCCGGATCCAGACCCTCTGTTCACCATCGTTGCTGGAACTGTAAGCAATTGACCGGCCATCCGGGCTAAGAGACACGAATCCTTCGAGGACCTTGACGTTGGCAAGGCGCGTAATGGTGGCATTCGGTCGGGGAGTCGGCTGATGACTCACTAACCACCACACGAGACCGATCGCGAAGAACGCGGCGATCGCGGCCGCAACTCGCAGCTTGCCCCGATGTCTGCGCCACGGGCTGTCGTCTTCTCTATCGCGGTCGAGTTTCTGCCGGACCGCATCGAGTCGCGTCTGCAACTCGCCGGCCGTTTGAAAGCGGCTCTCAGGATTTTTCTCGAGCGCCTTGTAAACGAGCTCAGTCAACTCGTTCGGAATATCTGTTCGCCCCTGCGAAACCGGCGCCGGCTCCTCGTTGCAGATTGCATCGAAGAGGTCCTCGGCCTTCTCACTCGCGAACGGAGCCCTTCCCGTGAGCATCTCATACAGCACGACGCCAAGGCTGAAGATGTCGCTCCGTGAGTCCAGTTCAAGACCCTTAACCTGTTCCGGCGACATGTACCGCGGCGTTCCCGCCCACGTTCCGCCCTGGGTCTCAGCGAGTGCGTTAACGTGTTGATCACCAGAGGTCGACCGCTCCGGGGTCAATCGCGCCAATCCGAAGTCGAGCACCTTCGCAAGACCATCGGGCCTGACCATGATGTTCTCGGGTTTGATATCCCGATGAATGACTTTCGCGCGGTGGGTACTATCGAGTGCCGCGGCGATCTGCGCTGCAATGCGCAACTTCTCCGTCAGCTCGATCTTCTCTGTTGCCATGATGCGCCGGAGGGTATTTCCTTCGATAAACTCGGTCGCAATAAAGTGAATACCGTTAGACTCGCCGACCTCATAGACGGTGATGACGTTTGGATGATTGAGAGCCGAAGCAGCGCGTGCCTCGCGCTCGAAACGGCGCAAACGAGTCTCGTCCTGGGTGAATTCGCTGGGGAGCATCTTAAGCGCGATCTTGCGTCCAAGCCTCGCGTCATGGGCGAGATAGACAACACCCATCGCGCCTTTTCCCAGTTGCTCAAGGACGCGATAGTGGCCAAGGAGCGGACCAGCGGGCCATTTGAGCTGGGCGGGCTTCAGTTCCTGAGTGCTGATATCGGCCGCGGCCGGAACGGCCGCCACGGTGCGCAAGTCTGAATTGGTTCGATTCTCGCTTTGCGTCAGGAGCGCCTGGACAGCGCGACGCAACTCCTCGTCGCCGGCACAGTTTTCTTCGAGGAAAGTGTCGCGATCCTGTGCCTCGCGCTCGAGAGCCGCGCGATGAAGATTCTCAGCATGTTTGCGAGTTTCTGAGTCCATCTGCCGGAACCATCACCAGGGTTGGCCTCAAGACTGCCGTCTCTCAGCAAGTCGCCCCGCTCGAAAATATCTTGAGTGGTGAGGAGTGCGTCGCTGACGGCGAGCGGGATCCGTCGAGATCGAGGCGTCAAATCCAGTTGCGTCGTGAGATGCTCTGCCATTGATCGCGGCGGAGTACGCTGGCGAGAACAATAATGACGAGCCGAACCAATCCAAGCGCGATCGCGATCAAAGACCATCCAACTACCTGCTTGACGATATCGCCCTGGCTCCCTGGAAACCACCGATTGACGGCGACCTCAGCGCCTATCTCAGCAATGATGCCGATGAGCAGGTACTGCAGCCCGACCAAAATTTCTCGTCTCGCTCTGATACGCATGATGCTCGTACACCCGATCGCTGATTATCGCAAAGAAGGCTTCATCCGTCACGCCCCCGAGCAGTTGTCAGTTGCCAGTTGCCAGTTGTCAGTCGTCAGTTGAAGGGCGAGAGCCCGAGGGCGTTCCAGAGTTCATCCTT